>QLUN01000281.1 GCA_018725455.1 Chloroflexota bacterium | reverse complement strand
TAGATCGGCATTTCTCTCTTCCCAGGACCATTATATATCCTGATTGGAGCGGAGTCAAGCGTGAGCATTCAGTTGTCAGCAGCGGGGTGAGGAGCTGAAACTCAACAGCTTCAACCCATGTTCCATTTTCGAGGTCTTGCCATATCTGACAACACATGACTACACTCCTGATTTACCGCCGACTGAGAGACAATTTCGTATCTGTTTTGAGATGATTGCAGTCAGTAGGCTGGAACATGGGCTTCAATGAGGCATTGCAGTGAATCGCCGATTGTGTTATCCTATTACACCGATCGACTTGAGATTATCAGTCCAGGAAGACTTCCAAACACGGCAACGATAGAGCGAATGAAGGCAGGATGACGGGTGACGCGTAATGAGCTTATTAAGGAAGTGTTCCGAGATTATCATTGACTTCACTCGGAAGAGATGGCCCGGGGGGCAGTTGAAATAGGAAACAGTATACCCGAGGGTCATTCTAGTACGGTAACCTTCCCCTTCGGCTCCTCCGTTATTTCCCCGATGATGGCTGTGTCTCGGTGGCCGGTGCAGTGCAGTTTCTCAAGCAAGGCCTTCGCTTTCTCCGGGGAAGTGGAAATCAGCAGCCCTCCCGAGGTCTGGGGATCGAACAGGAGGTCCGGGGCCCAGTCAGGCACCCCAGCAGCAAACTCCACCATGTGAGCACGAAAATCACGGTTGCGGTATGTCCCGCCGGGGATAAGTCCCATTCGAGCAAATTCGATGGCTTGGGCGAAGATGGGAACCGTGGAGCAGTAGATCGTCATTCCGATGGAGTTATTCTGAATCATTCCGCAGGCGTGGCCCAAAAGCCCGAAGCCGGTTACGTCGGTGCAGGCGTGGACTCCCACCTCCTGCATCAGCTCAGAGGCTCGCCTGTTTAAAGAAGCCATCTGCTCGGTAACCATCGCTACGGTCTTCTCATCGGCCATGCCCGCCTTAATTGCCGTATTGATAATGCCCGTGCCCAGTGGTTTGGTGAGTATCAGGCTATCGCCGGGCACTGCCCCCGAATTGAGCACGACCTTGCACGGATGGATTACCCCGGTGACCGAGAGGCCGTACTTGAGTTCGGGGTCCTCCACGCTATGCCCTCCCACCAGCGTCACCTCCGCCTCGTGGAGCTTATCCACCCCGCCACGCAGAATCTCCCTCAAAATGGATATGTCCATCGATTTGCTGGGGAAACAGACGAGGTTCATCGCCGTGATTGGCTTGCCGCCCATAGCATAGACGTCGCTGAGGGCATTGGCGGCGGCGATGCGACCGAAGTCATAGGGGTCATCAACAACGGGCGTGAAGAAATCGACGGTCTGGATGATGGCCAGATCGTCGGTTAGACGGTAGACACCAGCATCATCGAAGCTATCCAACCCCACAATCAAGTTGGGATCGCGGGGGACTTCCAAGCCACACAGCGCCTTGTCCAGGTCCCCTGGACCGAGCTTGGAGGCTCAGCCCGCACCGCTGACGGATTCGGTTAGACGAAGAACCTTGTCCATTTCCCTCCCTAACCCGGACGAGCCGGAACCAAAAAGCACTCCGGGAAATTCCAATGACCAAATCTCAATTTCCCAAAATAATATCCATATCCCAGTAGCCAAACCTTTATTGCGATGATGTCACTTTTCACGTTATTGACCCACTTGCTTTTCATCCAAATTGACCACCCCCGGGGCACCGACA
>QLUN01000280.1 GCA_018725455.1 Chloroflexota bacterium | reverse complement strand
GTAGCCGAGGCGCGGGGCAAGGCGGCGGAGGCCATGGAGGCGGTTATAACCGCGCTGAAGGGCAGGGGTGTAGTGGAGGAGGACATCCAGACCTTTCACTTCAGCATCTCTCAGATGTGGGATTGGAGGATGGATGAAAGGGTGCTGATCGGCTTTCGGGTGACCAACATGGTGAGGGCTACAATCCGGGAACTGGATGAAGTTGGTCCGATCATCGATGCCGTCGCCGAAGCAGGAGGCGATCTCATAAGAATCCATGGGGTTGGCTTCACCGTGGAAGACCCCACCGCCTACCAGGAGCAGGCCCGGGCGAAGGCCTTTGCTGATGCCAGGGGCAAGGCCGAGCAACTGGCGGAACTCGCTGGTGTGACGCTGGGAAAGGCGTTCTACATCGCTGAAGACATGGGTCATCTACCGATACCAATGCTTCGAGAGATGGCTGTTGCTGCAGCGATGCCGCCTGGCTTTGAGCCCACCCCCATCATGCCTGGGGAGCAGGAGATCATCATCAATGTGCAGGTAGCATTCGCAATCGAATAAGTGCCACGGGGTCAGGTCTTGACTTTGGGCCATGCAACAGCCATCTGTAAGATCAGCACCAACAGATGAAGAGAGAAAAGTCAAAAGGCCAAGACCTGACCCCTAACCGCTATCAGAGCCGCGCGGGCTGCATCTCGATGATCTTCCCCAAGCTTGCTGCCACATCGGCGGCGTTTCGGAAGGCCCCGATTCTCACCTCCCGAATGACACCCTGCCCATCGATCAAGAATGTGGTGGGGATTCCCCTCACCTGATACAGGCTGGCCACCTGGGTCTCTGTATCCAACAGGACGGGGAAAGGTATCCCCTTCTGGATTACATACTCTCTTACGAGCGACGGACTCTCTCCAATGTTTACCCCCAGCATAACCACGCCTCGATCGGCGAAGTCATTGTAAGCGGCTATGAGATGAGGTTTCTCGGCACGGCAGGAGGGACACCATGTCGCCCAGAAGTTAAGCAACACCGCCTTCCCTCGAAGGTTATGGAGCGAAATGTCCTGCCCATCAATGGCGGGAAGAGTAAAAGCGGGAGCCAGTTTCCCCACCTGCGGGCCCGTCTGCATCTCAGGGGGTTCGTCCTGCACGGGTGGTGGTGGATCCGGACAGCCAGCAGCAACCAGGCTCATTACTAACAACAGTGCCAGCGGAATTAACAACATTTTCTTTTTCACCGATTTACCTCCAGAAAATTCAAGGTTTCGATACTTCCATTTCATCTACAAGATAAGCCAGGCGAGGCGATCAAAGAAAATAAGCGTCCCTACCAGTATCAACAGCAGCCCACCGATCAGAGAGGCCAGAGGGGTGTAGCGGCTGAACCGCTTCAGGTGCGAGCTGATCGGGCCGATGGCCAGGCTGATAATTACCAATGGAAGCCCCAGGCCGAGGGAATAACTGGTGAGCAGATATGCCCCCTGCCAGGCAGTTTCCGAACTGGCCGCAAGCGTTAGCACCCCCCCCAGTATCGGGCCGATGCAGGGCGTCCAGCCCAGCGAAAAAGCTGCCCCGATAAGAAAGGAACGGGAATATCCGATCCCCCCACCAGAGGCATGGTGCATGCGTTTCTCATAGTTCAGCCAGGGGATTTTTAGGCTCGCCAGTAGAAAAAGCCCGAAGAATATCAGCAAGCCCCCAGCTATCCTGTGCAGCGTCTCCAGATGGGC
>QLUN01000028.1 GCA_018725455.1 Chloroflexota bacterium | reverse complement strand
CGAGAACACCGGCAGTAAATATGGGGTTGCCTTTGCCGAAGAGTTCAGATATGAGGGGTTTGCCCCCGCGAAGATGTTCTTTCCCGATCTATTTAAGCACAGGGAGGTTGAGTTATGAATAAGGGAGATAATCTGGGTTTGTTCAGGAAATTTGCTTACAGCAGTGGGTATCTGGGCACAATGCTTGTCGGTGAGCTTGCGGTTATGTGGATAATCTTTTTCTATGCACCTCCAGAGGGAATGGTTTTTGCGCCTATCCTGCTTGTGGGGGGTGTCGTTTTCTTCGGCAGGATCGTGGATGCCATCGCCGATCCCCTCGTGGGACACTTCAGTGATAAGTCGAAAAGCCGCTTTGGTAGGAGAATCCCATTTATTGCCGTGGGCACCCCATTCCTGGTCATAGCCTGGGTTCTCATTTTTCATCCACCCGTTGCCGCCGAATCGGTAATTAATGCCCTGTATCTAGCGGTAGTGCTTGGTTTTTTCTGGATTTTCTTCACCGTTGTGGCTGCCCCCCACTTGGCACTTCTCCCGGAGATCGTTTCTGCCCGCAGGGAGCGGATAAATCTAGCAACCTATCTTGCCATCTTCGGTATCCTGGGTCTCTTTATTGCCTTCTTGGGCTCAGGCTTTCTGATAGAGCACTTTGATTTTGGAGTAATGGCCATTGTAATGGGAGCTATCGCCTTTATCAGCTTTTATATGCCGGTGGTATTTATCCGAGAAACTCCCTGGTCCCGCGCAAAAGAGGTGAGCTTATCCCTTACCGAGGCAATAAAGCATTGTTTGACGAACAGGCCGTTTCTTTATTATGTCTCTGCATTTGCCATTTTCCTGATGATGGGAATTGCCGTTGTCACCGCCGCTGTTCCTTTCATAGTAACGGTATTGATGGGGGTGGGGGAGGAATGGGCAGGATATGCACTGGGAATAATGACCGGGGTGGCACTGCTGTCTTTCCCCATAATCAATTATCTGGCAAAAAGATTTGGCAAGAAAACCGTCTTCGCCGCTTCGATGCTCCTTTTCAGTATTCTGGCGTCTATGCTTGGTACTATTGGAGTATTTCCATTCGCACCTTTTCATCATGGATTATTCCTCATCGCTCTGATGGGAGTGGCGGTCTCTAGCTTCCTGATGCTGCCCCACGCAATAATTGCGGATGTAATTGACCATGATGAGACGATAACTGGATTCAGGAGAGAAGCAATCTATTATGGCGTGCAAGGATTATTAAGCAAGTCGGGGATTGGCGTCTCTGCTCTGATTTTCACTCTGCTGCTCCATCTTTTTGGTAAAACCGCAGCAGAGCCACTTGGGGTTACACTTGCTGGACCGGTAGCAGGAATCATAGCCTTTATCGGATTCCTCGTATTCCTCAAATACCCATTCGGGAAATAAGCAATTGTTCAGACGGAGCGCGATTATGGAGTTGGGACGGGTTTTAGCAATCTGGGAGCTTGAAACAGGTCTGGAACTCAGGTGTGGCAGAGGGAAACTTCGCCTGGATTTCCTGGGAGAGGGTGTGGTGAAAGTGAGGGCCGGGAAAGAGTTCGCTGAGGAAAGGTCCTGGGTAGTGGAACGAAAACCGAAAGGAGTCAAACCAAACATCACTCAGGACAAGGAGAAGTTGAGCGCCAGGGACGGAGATGTTGACCTGGTTATTTATAAAAGAGACTCCCGAATGGAACTCTGGGCTGACGGGAAGAAAGTTTTTGGCACCCTGGCATTGAACTTCGGACCGGACGAGTTTTCCATCCTGAATGAGATGCCACCGGATGAGCATTACTTCGGTTTTGGGGAAAAAGCGGGGAAGTTCGATAAGCGCGGGGCTCATTTGGTGATACGGAACAGGGATCCCTACACCTTTAATCGTGGCACGGATCCGCTGTACCTCTCCATACCTTTTTTCCTGGCGTTGAGGAAAGGCATCTCTTACGGATTTTTCCTGGATAGTTCCTACGAGAGCTGTTTCGACATGAGGGCCGGAAGCAGAGGTCTGAGGATAAGCTCGAAGGGGAAAGGCCTGAGCGAAGTGGTTTATTACTTGATCTTCGGACCGAGCCCGGCCGATGTGGTGAGGAAGTACACCGAACTAACCGGCAGGGCGCCTCTGCCCCCCTCATGGGCCCTTGGTTATCACCAATCGAGGTGGAGCTACCGAACTGAGGCTGAGGTCTTAGAGATTGCCAGAGAGTTCAGAAGGAAACATATACCCTGCGACGCGATTCACCTGGATATACACTACATGGATGGCTATCGATGCTTCACCTGGCACCCCAAAAGGTTTCCGAATCCCGAGCGGATGATCAGGGAGCTTGGAAACCTCGGGATGCGGGTAGTGGCGGTGATTGACCCCGGTATAAAAGCCGACCCGGAATTTTGGGTGTACGCAGACGGTGTTCGGAGAGATTGTTTTGTTAAGAGGAAGGACGGAAGCCTTTTCGTGGGCCGCGTCTGGCCGGGCAAGTGCGTGTTCCCGGATTTCACCAGGCCCGAGGTGAGGAGGTGGTGGGCTGGACTGCACCAGAGCCTGCTCGACAAAGGGGTGGCAGGCGTGTGGAACGACATGAACGAACCCACCTACGATCTTTTCGCCCCGAGCTTTCCCCCAGCATTTCAGCTCCTGGGAAATATCCTGCAGCCGGTTCTGGAACGGATTTTCCCTGTCAAAACGAACGATGCAGCCTTCTACGACGGCGGGAAGAACACACCCTTCGATGGCGTTCGAAACGTCTACGCCACGCTCGAAGCCAGGGCTACCGAGGAGGCTTTCAAATCCTTCGCCAAAGGGAAAAGACCCTTCATCCTATCGAGATCGGGTTTCGCCGGGATCCAGCGGTACGCAGCGGTCTGGACGGGCGATAACATCAGCACGTGGGATCATCTAAGATTGAGCATCGAGATGCTTCTGAACCTGGGATTGAGCGGGGTTCCGTTCGTCGGTGCGGATATCGGGGGATTTGCCCCCTTAGCCCTTCGAAAGCCTTTCTTAGCCCGCTGTTCGCCTGAGCTTTACGCCAGGTGGATCCAGGTGGGGATTTTCTATCCCTTCTGCCGGACCCACAGCTCAAATCTTAGTGGGAGACGCGAACCATGGGCATTTGGGAGGAGGGTTGAGGAGATCGCCAGGAGATACATCGAGCTCAGATACCGATTGCTCCCGTACCTGTATTCCCTCTTCTGGGAACACACGCAGAGTGGCATGCCGGTGATGAGGGCTTTGTTCCTCCATTACCCCAACGATGAGAATTGCTATAGGGGCGACCAGTTCCTTTTCGGCCCTTCCGTGCTCGTTGCGCCAGTTTGCGAAAAGGGAGCTACTGAACGGGAAGTTTACCTGCCCGAGGGCGAGTGGTACGATTACTGGACGGGTGAAAAAAGGCAAGGGGAAACCAGTCTTATCGCCGAAGCACCCCTGGAAAGAATTCCCCTTTTCATCAAAGCCGGGGCGATCATACCGACCTGGCCCCCGATGAATTTCGTCGGCGAGAGACCGATTAACAGAGTCACTCTGGAGGTTTACCCTGGGAATGGGGAATTCGTCTGGTACGAAGACGATGGCGAAAGCCTGGAGGGGAATTTCGCCCTCAGACGCATAACCGCCGGCATTCGGGGGAATGAACTGGAGATTCAGATCAATAAGAGGGAGGGAAACTACCCGCCGGAGAAGAGAGAGCTCGCCGTCCTTGGCAAGTGGGTCAAGCCTCACCGGGTTAGAATCGATGGAAAAGCAGTGTCGTTTTTGGAGAGTGCCGAGGGGGCCGAAGTGGCGATCACGGACGATGGGAAGAGGCACATCATCGCTTTTGAGTTGTTCTAGATGTGCTGCGTCAGGTGACCTGGCAGGAGGTACGGAATGACGAAGCCTTCCGAACACATCCGCCAGTTGGCGGTGGAGATCGGTCCCCGGCCCTCAACATCGCCCCAGGAGCGGACCGCGGCCGACTACGGCGCTGAATTCCTCCGCAGCCTGGGGCTGGAGGTGACGCTCCAACATTTCCGCTCACCCACCACCTGGACCTGGTTCAATTTCCTTGGCTACCTGCTGGCCCTGCTGGGAATGGCCCTATACCTCGTCTGGCCGCCACTGGGCTTGCTGCTGGCGGCCATGGCAGCGGTGGCGGCCATCGCCGAGAACGATAACCGCCCCTTCCTCTCCCGTTTGATGCCCAAATGTGAGAGCCAGAACGTGATCGGCGTGCTGCGCCCCCAGGGTGAGGTGAGGCGGCGGGTGGTCTGCCTGGCTCACCTGGATACCGCCCGCAGCGATTCGGCGCATCATCCGAATAAGGTGGCCGGCTTCCGGACGACGTATCTGCTGAGCGTGTGGGGGCTTGTCGCCCTGTCTGCGCTGTACCTGGTCGGCACGGTGGTGTATTTTGTTCCCGGACTAAGCATCCCCTGGCGGCTGGAGTGGTGGCTGTCGCTGCCGCTGGGACTGGTGCTGATTTATATCGAAGTGCTGCTTATCCATCGGGAGCGAACGGGGGAGTTCATTGCCGGGGCCAACGACAACGCCTCGGGCGTAGCCTGCACGCTGGCCGCCGCCGAACACTTTGTTGCCTACCCGTTGCAACATACCGAGCTGTGGACAGTACTCACCGGCTGCGAGGAAGTGGCGGCCAACGGGTCCGTTGAGTTCCTGGGCGCTCATCGTACGCAACTGGGTGACGCTTTCGTCCTCTGCCCCGATAACTGCGGCGCTGGACAGGCCATCTACGCCGTGGTCGAGGGGATGTTTTTCGCCCACCGCGCCGGGCCAACGCTGGTGCGCCTGGCGGAAGAGGTAACTGCGGAACACCCGAATCTGGCCATCCGACCTGCCCCCTACCGCGCCGGTTATACCGATGGCAGCGCCGCACTGGTGCGCGGCTATCAGGCGCTATCCATGCTGGGCCTGGACGAGCGAGGCGTGCCGCTCAACTGGCATTGGACTACAGATACCTTCGAGAACGTGGACGAAGACACCGTAAACACCGTCACCCAATTTCTACGCCTGATGATCGAGAAGATTGATGACCTGCCAGCACCGAGGTGACTGCGGTGTGTCAAATGATTGAAGTAGGAACCTCGCCAGGGTAGATTCCATAACCAATGCCAGAAAACAGGTGCCAGGGTACCACAACCAACCAGGACAAGAAGTAAGGCTTTCTCGAAGGCCTTGGCGCTATCTTACCAGCGCTACCCACGTACAACAATCCTATGTTTTGCTGCAATTGCCCTATTGACTGATTGTCACTTTCGTGTTAGTCTTTAGTCAAAATTCATGCTGAAGGGGGACGAGATGCAGGCCTAGACCTGGAAAGAGACGGAACGACAGAGCAAACCCTGGTTCAAGCCTGACGAGACTAACAATAGCTATAGCTATTCGACGGAAGTGGCGACACGGAATCATGTCCAGGAAAAGGACTGGAAATAGGAGGGAATAAGATGGAACCAGAATCAAGGGTGCCGTTCGTGCCCGACGAAAAAATAGTTAGGGCGGCCAGCAGGCCAATATTGGATGTCAATGAAACTCGAATCAAGGAAGACCTGGAAAAACTCCTGGAAAAGGCAAGAGAAGCCGGAGCAACAGAGGCGGTAATAATCCCCACTGACAAGATAGTCATTGATGAAAGGGTAAGGCTGAAATGTCGCATTCCGGTCTGTTTTGGCTATAACACAAATCCTGGTTGTGCCCCCCGCTTACGCCAACGGCCGCGGAGACCCGGGAGATTGTCGCAAAGTACAGCTATGGAATCTTGATGAGGTTAGAATGCCCACCCGAGGAGGTGACATATCCATTGTTTTTGTCCCGGGGTATCGTCTGGGCCAATAAGATAGGTGAGGTTGTATCCATGGTTGAAGCCGAAGCCAACTACATCGGCTATTACCTGGCCATGGGTTTTAAGGGAGGCCCCTGTGGTTTCTGCGGGTTGTTCTCCGAAGACTATATTCGCGAGTGGTTTCTGGAAAAGAAGGTACCGATTAAATGTGCCGTTCTGAACAATGAGATGTGCCCACAGTATCTGAAGAGCCGACCGGCGCTGGAGGCTTGCGGGATAGATGTGTTTGCTACCGTGAGAAATGTTGGCTGGGAAATGTGGATCATAATGCCAGAAACGGATCCAGCCAAGATACCCTGTTCCCAATGGGTGGGACTCGTACTTGTAGCCTGATCAAAGCTCGTCTCCGCCTTCACGCTACTCCAGGCCAAGCTGCGCGGCTTGACGGCGCGGGTGCCGCCGCTGCTGGGGTGAGTCGGAGGCAAGGCCGCGAACAATTGACTGTTGACGCTTCTTCAGTCCCGTGATATACTCTCATCGGATTGAGCGAGCCTTGTTCCAACTGGTTGGAACAATGAAGGAAAGGGGTACTATGAGTGCTATGAGTGGCTTTCAGTTTGAACTTGCCAAGTTCATCTCGTTTCGGGATCAAGAGGTATGTGCAAGGGTGCGAGCGATCAAGAAGGAGGACCTCTGCAGACACTCAAACCCTAGTTTTCGAATCAGGATCATCGAGGCTGCCAACGATTTCTACACGGAGTTTGCTCTCGATATCGTTCGGAGGATTGTGCGGGCCTCAGAAGAAGGTAATTCGTTCGTCGTGATTCTACCCGTGGGGCCGATGTCTCAATACGCGATTGCAGCGCGCGTGATCAACGATCTTCGCATTCCCTGTAAGCATGTCCACGCATTCAATATGGATGAGTATGCCGATGAGCGCGGGGAAACTGCCCCTTTGGATTGGCCGGGCTCATTTCAACGTGCGATGTGGGAGGGTTTTTGGGGACGGATTGATGAAGCGTTGCGACCACCACGTGAACAGATCCATTTTCCGGCTACTGACGCCCTTCCGGATTACGGGAGGATGATCGAAGATCTGGGTGGGGCGGACGTCTGCTATGGGGGAATTGGTTGGTGTGGGCATATAGCGTTCTGGGAAGCTCATCTGGGAGAGGAATTTGGTGACGACTTGGACAGCTACAAACAAGCCGGCCCGAGATGTGTGGAGCTTCACCCCATGACGATCATGCAGAACGCGCTGCACTCCTTTGACGGTGACTGGTCGATGGTTCCTCCCAGGGCAAACACCATTGGACCAGCACAGATTCTGGGGGCCAGAGACCGCAGCTTCTGGCTGGATGGCTACCTTGGGGGTGGAGTCAGCTGGCAGCGTTTCATTGCTCGACTGGTAGCACATGGTCCCGTGAATACCTATGTTCCAGGCTCGATCCTGCAGACAGTGTCTGGCACCTATACAATTCTCGGACCGGTTGCCGAGAACGTGGAAGTCCATATGGCATGAGAAGGCTACTGTCAAAGGCTTGACGGCCCACGGTGCGGATGCCCATTCCGAAGCTTCCCCACGATTGGTCTTCACCAACAGGAGATTAAGGCCAACGCGTCTTTCAGGTCGCTTGTAACCCGGGGCTGAGATGGATGGGACACGAGATTTACAGGTAGTGACTGTGGGCGAGGCGCTAATCGATTTCGTCGCTACTTGCCCAGGTCGCCTGCAGGACGTATTCGCGTTCAACAGGTTACCGGGCGGAGCTGCGGCCAACGTTGCTGTTGGGCTTGCAAGGCTGGGGATTCGTGTTGGCATGATTGGGAAGGTGGGCCAGGACGAGTTCGGTTTTTTTCTCAGACGCGAATTGGAAAAAGAAAAGGTCGACACGCGTGGCCTCCTCTTCAGCAAAGATGCGCGCACCACGCTAGCCTTCGTCTCTCTGACAGAGGATGGTGAACGAGGCTTCCTTTTCTATCGTCATCCGGGGGCGGATGAACAACTATGTCCGGGGGACATTGACGAAAGCCTCATCGCCGATAGCTATGTTCTTCACCTTAGTTCCCTGAGCTTGACCAGCGAACCGGCACGCTCTGCAGCCCTGCGAGCCATGAGATTAGCGCGCCGGCATGACTTATTGGTCACGTTCGACCCGAACCTGCGGCCATCCTTGTGGCGAAGCGAGCGCGACATGAAAACCGTTACCCGCGAAATCATGAGAGTGTGTGACGTGGTTAAGCTCAGCGCCAGCGAAGTACAATCGCTGGCGGAGGCTGAAAACGTAGAAGAGGGATCTTTGAGGCTGGTGCAGAGTGGTGTATCACTGGTGATCGTCACTCTTGCTGGGAAGGGTTGCCACTACCGAACGAGGACGAGAGTAGGAAACGTAGAAGGGTACGAGGTGGTGGTGAAGGACACCACGGGGGCAGGTGACGGATTCTTGGCAGGTTTCCTAGCCTACATAGTCCGGCATGGACTTGTTTACGCGCTGCATGAATTGGGAACCAAGGAGCTGGAGAAGGCGCTGCAATACGCGAATGCAGTTGGCGCCATGGTTGTAACAGGCTTGGGAGCGATCTCTTCACTACCCTGCGATGCGGCAGTGAGCAAGTTTCTGACACAACAAGAGCAGGGCAATAGGTAACCAGTTATGGTAGGTGTGCTATGCATCGAAGCCTCGAGCTAGAGTTCAGAGGAAAATCAAAAGCTCTTGACCTTTTTCAGGACGGGTACTACAATGAAGGGCAGATGCGGCACCTGAGGAGTCATAATAATTAGAAGTTGTTAAGACTTGGAAAAACTAAACTGTTGTGTGCCGAGACTAATGCCCGATCTCTGCTAGGAGGTGAAAGTCCTCTCATGGTAAGAGACCACGAGCCATGTAGCTTGGGTGGCATAGTTAGGGAG
>QLUN01000279.1 GCA_018725455.1 Chloroflexota bacterium | reverse complement strand
CCGCAGGCCCTGAAATGAGGGATAAGGTAGGTCGTATGCTTGTGCGGTATGCCGAAGAACGGGGATTGCTGGATGAGGAGAAAGTACGATTATTGGAGCGGTGGGCTAGAGAAGATGCGGGGGAAAGGCCCGATCAAGCCTGGGATGATGTGCGCTATTGGTGGGAGCTACTTGACCCTAAAGATCGCAAGGCTCAACGTGATTTGACGATTTACACACTCAGGGAACACTTTCCAGGTGTTGATTTAATGAGCCTGACCCCAGCGGAGTTTGAGCGCCTGCTTCGTCCCCCTCTCGAGTTTGTGTGTCTCGACGAGATGCGAGAACACCCAGGCGTTCTTGGCGTATTCGGGACGATTCCTTTCTTCGAGACCGAACACGAGAAAAGGGGATGGATTGATGCTTTAGAAAGGCTCGCCGGACTGACTGCTTTTGCCCCCCGCCCGGATGCGCCACCGGGTGCACCAGCCTATTATCCCGACGGCGTCATAATAGGACATGGTGTCGCTGCTGGCGGTTATTATTCCGTGACGCTCTATAGAAATGCCCCAATCGACGAGAGGGTAATATATGAGATCTATAGTGTAATATCCTGGAAATCAGAGAGGGTAGGCATTGAGGATGTCCCGGTGGTGTTTTCTACAGGCGGGCTTTTCACCCCCGCTATTCCAACACCAGCCGATGCTCGATTGGATGCACGAACTCAAGGGATGATCCCGCAAAGTGGGTGGGAACCTGCGCCTAATTTTGGGGGCACATACCGCCCTATCATCGGTGGCATTATGATGACGTCACTAATGCCTGGGGGGAGTCACACCACGATTGGCACGATTGGCTTCACCTTTCGACATCCGTGGTCGTGGGTCTGGTGGGTTATGGGTTATGTCACTAGTGGACATGACTATCGCCATACACGTCTCCCTCTAAATACTCAGGTATGGCAGCCACGCATGGCGGCAGGGAACGAGGTTGAAAGGATTACAAGAGTTGCTGCTATGCATGGCTTCGCCGATGCAGCTGGGGTGGACTTCGGGCCTGTTGCTCCATATATCCATAGGTCTTCGGGCATAACAGCACCAGTTAGTGCTTGGCGAGATCCAGTTGTAGAGGAGTGGGTAAGTAAGTCAGGGGCTAGAACCGGTCTTACCTCAGGAAGGGTCCTAAAAACCCGATACGATATTGTTCCTTGGGCTCCATTCGGCACACTTCGGGATCAAGTTCTCACAAATTTAAGGTTCGACCTAGGAGATAGTGGTGCTCCGGTTTACAGATTGGAAGGGGACAGGTGGATCATCCTAGGAATTCTCGCTGGCGGGCATGATCACGCGACACTTGGTCGTGTGATGGTTTTCTCACCGGTCTCCGGAATACGCACAGAGCTAGATGTTGTCCCGCGCACAAAGTGAGGAAGGTATCTCAAATAAACTATCTCAGGCTGTCTAAAAAGTCTGTGCCCTAGCTTCGAGCAGAAAAATGGATAGCTTCAAAAAATCGCGGTTTTGGACTTATTGGACAGCCTGACTATAATTTTATAATGGAGACCGATGAAAAAGCGCGAAGCACTTTTTCGGCTGTCTCTTAAACAATCGGAGGTGATTCAAATGAAGAAGGTATTTCTGTGTGTACTAATGGTGGCCTTAATGTCAGGACTGGCGGCTTGTGCTCAACCATTAACCACTGAGGTCAGAGAATCAGAGAGGCAGCGAGTGACTTCAC
>QLUN01000278.1 GCA_018725455.1 Chloroflexota bacterium | reverse complement strand
TCAAGGCGTTGAATCTAAGGGCGGCCGAGCTAGGACTTAAGCTGGGAAGAGCGAAGGGGAGTGGAGAAAGGGGGGAGATAATGGAGATGTCGCCAGCATCATCGAAGATTCCCCCGGCGCCAAGGATGTAACCGTCTTGTCAGGGGCGCACGGGGGGAAATTTAAAAGCCAGGACCTGACCCCTGATCGCTCTCAAGCTCATCTGAAGAGAGCGGGGCAAAGCTTGTGTCTTGACGTTCGGTTCAGTGTACACATCAGGATTCAAGCTCTGACCACTGATCTTCTGACCACCGCATCCTCAACGGACGATGCGCAGGCCGCCCCCTTTAAGGAGGCGTTCCACTTCCTCGCGGGTCACCCAGCACAGGTCCCCAGGGTTGGTCTGCTTCAGGGCAGAGAGTGCTACACCATACCTCACCCCGGCAGCCGGTCCGCCCTGCAGGTATCCGAACAGGAACCCACCGGCGAAGGCGTCGCCCGCGCCCACCCGGTCCACGATCTCGATCTTGTAGGTCGGTCCGCGGTGGATTTCACCCTTCGCGTAGACGATGGCGCTCCACGTGTTTTGCCACACCGACGGCGTCTCCCGTAGGGTGATCGCCACCGCCTCGAGGTGGAATTGCTCGGCGAGGGTCTTGGCGACCTCTTCGTAGCTATCCTTCTTGATCCCGAACACTCGTTCGGTATCTTCTTCAGTGGTGATGAGGATATCGGCAGACTCGACCAGTGGGGTCATCACCGCGCACGCCTCCTCCTGCGACCACAGGAGCGCCCGGTAGTTGAGGTCGATCGACACTTGCAGGCCGGCCGCCTTTGCCGCAGAGATCGCCTCGCTCGTCACGCGGGCGGCGGTCGGCGACAGGGCCGGGGTGATCCCCGAGGTGTGAAATACCTTCGCCCCGTGGAAGACCGCATTCCAATCGACCTCTCCTGACTTGATGCAGGCGATCGCTGAGTCACGCCGATCGTAGAGCACGGAGTTGGGGCGCGGCGAGGCCCCGAACTCGACGAAGTACGTTCCTACCCGGTCCTCATCGGTCCACACGATGTGCGTGGTATCCACCCCATGCTCGCGGGCCTTGTTGGCGATCATCCGCCCGAGAGGATTGATGGTGAGACGGGTAACGTAGGCTGTTGCAAGGCCAAGCCGCTGCGCGGCCACGGCCACGTTCAGTTCTGACCCACCGACATTGACTTCCAACAGGCTTGTCTGCTCCAACCGCTTGAAATCGGGCGGAGAAAGCCGGATCATCGTCTCGCCGAAGGTGACTACGTCATAGCGCATCAGGAGACCTCCACTCTTGCCGTCCGAACAGCTTCTACAAGCTGACGAGCCCGTTCAGTGAGAACTTCATAGCGCCCCTCGGCCACTGCTTTCTTGTCCACCAGCCAACCCCCGGCGCATACCAGCGCTGCCCCTGCTTTGATAAACTCGCCGGCATTATCGGCGGTGATCCCACCCGTAGGCACAAGTGGAATTTGCGGTAGCGGACCCCGCACTGCCTTGAGATACGCCGGACCAAGCACATCCGCCGGAAAGACCTTCACCATATCCGCGCCGGCCTCCCAAGCGGTCAAAATCTCGGTGGGGGTCATCGCGCCCGGAATGACGACCACGCCGTACCGATGGCACATCTCGATCACATCGAGCGCCACCGTGGGAGTAACGAGGAACTTCGCCCCAGCGAGGATCGCCTGCCGGGCCGTGGGAGCATC
>QLUN01000277.1 GCA_018725455.1 Chloroflexota bacterium | reverse complement strand
GTCGAGAGAGCTGACTGAGGGCGCCCCTCCCGATGGGGTTTACCTGGAGCAACATAAGATCGATGGCAATGAGGTGGTCCTGGGGGTGAAGAGGTGTTAGGTGAAGTTGTAATCCATATGCTTATAGGTACCGTAATTCACTACACAGGTAGTTCCACTTATAGAAAACACCCAGTGCATTCTCCTGTGCCAGCCGTGAGGCCAGCGGACTCCGATCTACCCGGTAGAAGAATTGTTCCATCTTATCATGTGGTACACATGAAGCAATGATACGATCCAACTTAGGATGTGGTTTTCGCTGACAGGCTGCATCACTTAAAACCCCTAAAACGGATAAGTTGCCTCTCTCTTTGACTTCCTGAAGCAACCTCTGCTCGTCAATCTCATCTATATGGTGAATCAGCCAATCGAGCACCACCCATGTGAGTCTACCAGATTCACGGCAATGAGCTGTGCTTTCAGCCATCACCTCCTCTAGACTTCGGGTTGACGATGTTGTGTCCACCTCAGCCAGTAACACCGCTCCCCCTAGTTGATGCCATCCTTGAAACAGATGATCTAGTCTATCCTCCATCCTTGCTCCTCCAGGAAATACCGCATCTTCTGAGCCCAATCTAGCCGAAAGCTGCTTACGTGATGTACTATCCCTGTTAGCACTTGTCGCTCACCACCTGACATCTGAGGCAACAAGAGTTCCAAATCCTCCAAGTCCTGCTCGCGCAAAGCCACAATTTTCATCGCAGCCTGCTCTGGTCGCCCGAGAGCATAGAGACAAAGATTCTGAAACGTGAATGCTAATGGAACAAGACGATGGTAGAAGTCGGGAGGAAGAATATCGGCAAATCCTTTCCCTGCATCACTCATCCAATCTTCAAGCAGATTACGCTCCCGGGCTACTGATTTGACACCTTGTCGCAATTCCGTCGGATCACCTCTAAGCACAAGCACATCGATATCGCGCGTAGCACGACTAGCCCCAAAATATAAGATCATTGCCGCACCCCCGATCAGCACTATGTCTATCGGAGACGACAACTTCTTATCCAATGCTTGTAAGGCTTCTATCAACTCGCGTTTATCCATCGTATGTCATGAAAGGACGCGGTCTTCCAGCGGTCTCGAAGATCTTTGAATTCGTTGGGCGATATGTATTCTTCAGAGGTTATCAGGCCTGCCCCCGGCCGCAGGCCCAGGGGTTCAAGGGTCACAGTTGCGTGAACCCCGCAACCTTGAACCCGACTAGTTACGGCCTTTCCACTGACAATTCGATGATAGCTTCTTTTTCCACCGCCCCGCGCCTGAAAATTACCTCCACCCGCTCTCCGATCTTATGTCGCCACAGCGCTTTTATCAACTGAGTCGCTTCGGTCACCTCTTCACCTTCAAAGTGAGTGATGACATCACCCACTCTCATGCCCGCTTTGTCCGCCGGGCTGCCCTCCACCAGACGCGCCACCAGTACCCCCCTTGTCCTGTCCAAACCCTTTTCGGTAGCTATGGCAGGGGTTACGGTCTCCAATAAGACCCCGAGCCAGGGGCGAATCACCCGGTGCGGCGGAGCAATCAAGGCTTCAGACACCGGCTGAGCGGTGCTGGCGCTGATGGCAAAGCCGATGTTCTCCGCCCCGCCGATCAAAATGGTATTGATGCCTACCACATTGCCCAACATGTCGACCAACGGCCCTCCGCTATTCCCTGGATTGATAGCGGCATCGGTCTGGATCACATCGTAGAACG
>QLUN01000276.1 GCA_018725455.1 Chloroflexota bacterium | reverse complement strand
GTTCTGGAGCTTGCCGATGAAGCCGTATTCGATCTGATCTTCTTTCACCGTCCGGGGCGGAGCGCTGGGCGGCGGATGGTAGGTGGACTTGGATGAGGGCATGAAGGCGGAACTTGACAGCTATACAACTTGTGGCCACGAGTGGGGAGGCTCTGATGGGGGAGTGTCAGGATTTCTGTGTGTGAGGCGGTTTCAGAAATTGGCTGATGGGTAAATCTTATTCAAACTGAGGCCCCTGCCAGGCCGCCGGAGGCCCCCCGGTTGAGCCCTGCGACCAGGGGCGCAACCCTGTCATTTTGCGCTCCCATGCGTGGGCTGTGTAAAGCGGTCTTCGTACAGGATCGCAAACTGGTTCATCGCTGATTTCCAGTGGTTGGCCGCCCGACCCCAGTCCTCGGTGATGTTGCGCAGTGCCAGCCAGATCAGCTTGGTTGCCGCATCGTCACTGGGGAAGTGACCGCGCGTCTTGATGATCTTCCTCAATCTCGCGTTCACGCTCTCAATGGCGTTGGTCGTGTAGATCACCCGGCGCACCTCGGGCGGGAAGGCAAAGAACGGAATCACCCTGTCCCAGGCCCTTCGCCAAGCAGCTACAACAGTCGGGAACTTCTGCCCCCATGGCCCCGCCTCAAATGCGTTCAGTTCAGCCTCGGCCGCTTCTGCGCTCACCGCCGTGTAGATGGGCTTGATGGCCGCAGCCAGCGCCTTGCGGTCTTTCCATCTGGCAAAGTCCAGGCTGTTGCGGATCAGGTGCACGATGCAGGTTTGCAGCGTCGTGGCCGGGAACACCGTGCCCAGCGCCTCAGGCATGCCTTTGAGCCCGTCTGTGACGGCGATCAGGATGTCCTGTACACCACGGATGGCAAATCTCCAGAGGTCTGGGCGAGCGAGAACACTCCACCAATCGCAGACAGATACTTCTTCTGGATGGTCTGTGCGGAAACTCCATCAGCAAGCAAGTCGTCAATGAACCCGCTGATGTCGGCTCTGTTGATCAGTCTTATCGGGTAGGGTTCGGTATTCTTCTTGAGATGTATCCAGCGCGCAAACTTGCGCTGCATCTTTTCATATTCGTAGCTGGTCTTGCTGGAGTTGGCATCGCGTCTACGCGTGGCATACCGACTGATCAACTCGTCCAATGTAGTTCCGGCGAGGTTCCTAGGGGTGCTTGAAACAGCATCAGTAGGCGGGCAAAAAGTCGTTTTTAGGCTGGATGTTGCTTCCGCACTGGTCACGCTGTTCGCAGGAGCCATCATGGCCAAGGCCATCTCGTGCGCTGCCTTGAGATCGGCAGGGTCGTTGGGATCGGCTGTCAAAGTGACATTGCCAATTTCAATGCGTAGAGAACGAAGATCTTCAGAAACGTTTAAGGCACTTGCAACTAGTCCCTCAGCCTGCTTCACGGACAGGCCCTTCTTGTAGTCCAGCAGAACCCTGGCAACGGCGTCACCTCGGGCAGCAGCGACCCTCAAGTCATCCTCAGAAGGCCAAGTTGTGAGTCAGAGACATTGAACTTCCTGGAGTCGTATCCTGCACTCATCTTCGCTCCCTTCAACGCTGCTGAAATGTAGAGTGCTCTCGCCCGCGCTTGCGATGGGCTGCGAGTCCTCAGAGACCAGCGTCTCTCCCTGATGTTGCCATCTTCCCGAAAGGTGAGGCGGAAGTAGAAAACACCGTGTCTTGAGCGCACGAGGTATGAAGGCAAATTCATTGCGGTTTCCCAGTGAAATGGGACACC
>QLUN01000275.1 GCA_018725455.1 Chloroflexota bacterium | reverse complement strand
TCCGGGCTGATATGACAGGATAGGCTCATTTTCGGGGTCAGGTATTACAAATTTGGCATTAGACATATCTCACCTCCTATTTTAGGTCCCTTTAAGTTTGCCGCTACTCTTGCCTTCTCGAAAGTTCTCACCCCCAATCGGCCCCGGATTTTCTTGCATCGCCTATAGTATAGACTTTCTTCCCCATAGTGTCAAGATATTTGGCCAATTCCTTGCTCTACAGCCACTCAAACAATCCCACCCTTTTGAAAAAGCGAGTATTATTGTTTGAAAGGAGGGGGCGCATTCCTCCACCCGCACAAGGCTGGTGGCTTCCTGCGCCAAATTTGTGAAACTCAGCGCAAACTTTATCCCCCCAACTTGAGGTATTCAATGGCTCGCTCCTGTTGGGGATCGCGGTTGTTGGCGATGTCTTCCGGCGTTATTTCTACCTCGATATCAGGGGTAATCCCCTCCCCGTCTATTTGTCGCCCATCTGGAGTGAACCAGCGGGCAAAGGTGATAAAAAGCGCTCCCCCCTGGTCCAGCCGGTGGATACGGTTCATGCTCCCTTTACCACGGGTGCTTGTCCCGATGATCGGACCTCTGTTGTGGTCCTGGAGAGCCCCGGCTACCACCTCACTGCCACTGGCACTGTGACGGTTCACCAGTACTGCCAGCGGCATCTTTGATGCGATGCCGTCATCCCGGACCGACCAATCGACTCTTTCCCCCCGGTTATCCAGTGCGTAGACGACGATTCCCTCCTCAAGGAACTGGCTCGCAACCATCACCGCGGCATCAAGTAGGCCTCCGGGGTTGTTTCGCAGATCAAGCACAATGCCGATGGCATCCTGATCTATAATGTCCTTGAGGGCCGATGCGAACTCTGAAGCCGTGCGCTCGGTGAAGTTGGTAACCGTGATGTGGGCAATGTTCTCGGGAAGCATCTCCCACCTGACGCTGGGCACCTTGATTTCGGCTCGCGTTATCTCGATCTCTCTCGGGGCGTCGTCATCAGGATGGCGTACCAATAGTCTTACCTTGGTGCCTTGCGGTCCCCTGATCTTCAGGGCGGCTTCGTGCAGGCTCATCCCCGTGGTGGACTCGCCGTCGACTTCCAGAATCTGATCCCCGGGCTTGATACCTGCCTTCTCAGCGGGAGAGCCGGCGATGGGGGCAACAACGGTGAGTTGGCCCTCCTTGATGGTTATCATGGCTCCGATCCCGGTGAATCTTCCCTCAAGCTGAGTTCTCATAAGCGCATACTGTTGAGGAGTGAGATAAGAGGTGTAAGGGTCATTCAGGGCTTCAATTAACCCGCGGATAGTGCGTTCGGCCAATTCCCCAGGGTCGAGAGCCTCGCTATCAACGTGGTAGCGCCGGATAAGCCTCCAGACCTCCTCCACACGAGCAAACTCCGGGCATGGGGCATCCCTTTGAGGGATAAGGGGCACGGCCACACAGGCGATACTCAGAAGAAGAATTAGTAGCGATGCAATCGCAAGTTTGAGTGCTCTTGACATTTTAGTCGACCTCCTTCAAATTTAGAGACATATAGATTATAACACTTTTGACACCTCTCGACACCTAGCCTCTTTAGAATCTATGATAGAGGTAACAGATCCATCATCGGTGACTGGGTAATAGGTAAGTTTTTCCAAAAAAGTTGCCGATCTTCTCCTGTTGAATTGATATTGATATTATCTGATCTTGAATCCCTGCTTCCCCGCCCCCGGCCCGTCCGCCGGGGCGGGCTT
>QLUN01000274.1 GCA_018725455.1 Chloroflexota bacterium | reverse complement strand
CTTACAGCGGCAATCTCTTTTTATTAAAGATCAAAGTGGCTGCAGCTAAAAGCACCGTAATGATGCCGATATACAGCATGTTGACAGCTAAAACCGACTCTCCGGCCACTAGCCGCATCGGGTTGTAAAAGCCGAAGATGGAAGCATCTGCGAGAAAGCGCAAATTAGGCGTCGATCCACCGAGCATGTTCATCATAAAAAACATAATCGGAATGCCTGCGCCAAAGCTCAGGGAATACTTGGTTTCGTTGAACAGGCAGGAAAAGAAAAAGGCAATCATCATCACAACCATGTTCACAAGCATTGTAGTCACGTTGAGACTGAAAAACGCCGTTAAGTCCAGCGCCCCGGGAAACATTGCCTCGGCGTAGAGCACGCCTACGGCAAATAGCGCGGCAAAAAGGACTAGTATCGACCCCAGGGCGTATACGCCTTGGGTAACAATGATTTTTACTCTGGGAACGGGCGTTGATAACAGATAGGCAAACGATCCGTTGTCGACCATTTTGGCGACCAAACCATTGCCTACAATTATCGAATAAACCATGGGGAATCCGATCATCAGCATGCCGTAAAGCCAACTGGCAATATAGCCTGTCAAATCTATAGGTAGCTGGTCAAAACCCATCGCTGCCCTGAGTCCCTCTGGGAACGCTTCGATCATTAGCATCAGCCCCGCCATGTCCTCCGGGTTAAACATCGATATCATGACGGTCATATACATAGTCAGGACACCGAAAAAAATGACCAGCATAAGCCAGTTTCGCTTCATAGTATTTTTAAAGAGCACAAAACTCATGACTTAGCCTCCTTGCTGTAGTAGTTGATAAAGATATCCTCTAACGTTTGGTGTTTCACGCTCAGATTAAGTACCTTAAACTTTGCGGCGGCCTTGATAAAGCGGTCGACATCCTCGCCGAGCACAGATACCTCCACTTGCCCACTCGGGTCAAAGCGGGCCTGAAAGCCTTCTGCCTGAAGCAAACCGACTGCATCTGCTTGCACAGCTGTGGACAAAACAAAGACTTTGCGCTGCGCACTCTTCAGTACTTCTACATCTGCTTGCGCGACTATCTTGCCCTCCCTGATGATTAGCACACTGTCACAAACCCTCTCGACCTCTTCAAAAATATGGCTGGACATGAGAATGGTCTTGCCTCTAGCCTTTTCAGTCAGTATCAGTTCGGTCAAGCGGTGCTGCATTAGAGGATCAAGCCCGCTAGAGGGCTCATCCAAGACCAGCACTTCGGGGTCGTGCATAAAGGCTGCTACGAGGCCCAGTTTCTGCTTCATGCCCTTGGAAAACTTCTTGATTTTGCCCTTGGGGTCGAGCTCAAACATATCTAGCAGTTGCTGTTTGCGTGCCCCGTTCTTTGTCGCTCGCATGGCGCTTAAGAATGCCAGAAATTCGTTGCCGGTCATACCATCAGGAAAAGCGATCTCGCCCGGCAGGTAGCCTAGCATCTTTTGAATGAGTGGTGCCTGTGTGAAGCAATCAAGCCCGCTGATCAGGCATTGGCCGCTGTCTGGGCGCATAAACCCAAGCAACGCCCTGATCGTAGTGGTTTTACCCGCCCCATTAGGGCCTAAATATCCTACCACCGCTCCTTTGGCGACTTCGAAATCTAGGCCAAACACACCTTTCCTGCTGGGGTAGGTTAGAGTCAGCCCTGACACTGTGATCATAGGAATTCCTCCCTGTATAGATTTTGGCGTAACATATTCAAGCATTGATAAAACTCTGCA
>QLUN01000273.1 GCA_018725455.1 Chloroflexota bacterium | reverse complement strand
TCCCCGGTTAAGAGAACTTATCGCTCAGGCTACAGGTCGCACCGGTGGTGGGACAGCAACTCCCACAGCCTGAAGCACCTTCCCCGCCACACCTTGCAACGGAGTCCGCAACAGATAGGTGTCTCCCGCCTCTCTGACTTCCACCTCGTTCAGTGACTGCAGGTCATGGCGGATGTCATTCCATTCCAGATTCCAACCTCGTTCCCTTGCACGACGTTTCAGTTCATCGAACAGCACCAGTGCCAGGAAAGAGCAGAACACATGCCCCCTTATCGTGGCGTCCCACTGATGGAACACCGGGCGGGTGTGCAGCAGTAACTTGGCAGTTCGGAAGAACTGCTCCACCAGCAGGAGTCGTTTGTACTGCACTGCTACCTCATCAGCATGCAATGAGGCATTGGTCCGCAGCACGAACTTGCCATCGTAACGCGCATCGACCTCCACCTTCTTCCGATCTATGGCCCCTTTCTCAGCACACAGGAATCGCCGGTACCCTTTGTTCCCTACCAACTGCACAGCCCCATCCTTGAGCTTGTCTTCCAGGCTCCGGACAATTGCCATCCGGTCAGCCGCATCTTTGGCTGCCTCGTAAGGGTTGTAACACACGATGTATCGCCGTCCCTCCACCCATACCTCTTTCACCCGCAGGTTCTCCCTTACCTCCCGATAACGACCGGCACGTCCCAGAACCTCTTCTCTCACTTCCTTCTGCAACCGCATGCGCGCTCCCAGGATGTATTCCAACTCCCGTCCTTCCAGTTGCTCTATCGTCTTCTTGCTGATCATTCCCCGATCAGCTACCCAGCATACTCGCTTCAGCCCGAATTTCTCTTTCATCCGATCCACTACCGGCAGCAACGCCTTACTGTCCGCATGGTTCCCCGGCCACATCTCACAGCTAACCGGCCGACCTTCCTCGTTAAGTACCGCACCCACAACCATCTGGAGCAGATCCGGACGGTGATCCTTGCTATTTCCTCGCTTCCCCAGGCTCTCGCCCCCTTGCCCTTCAAAGTAGATGCTCGTGGTATCGAAAAAGGCCAGCGTGAACTCGCTGAACAGGTCTCTTCGTCTGTGGAAGAGAGCTTCCTCTACGCTGTCTTTACTGTCTCCCAACCAGCGCATCGCCCGGTACAGGTGATGAAGTTCCAAGTCCTCCGTCCCCGGAACCCTTAAATCCCTCTTCCACTTTTCACACGCCCGGTCCGATCCGGATTCAAACAGACGATGCAGCACTGTCAAATAGACGGCCCGCTCCACAGGGAACTCAAACCGGCGATTTTGAAGAAGGTCTGTTAGCACCTTCCCTATCCCTGTCGTCCGCCACAATCGCCCGAATACCAGATCAGGGCCAATCTGCCTCACCGCTCTTGCTTCCAGTTGACCCTTACGATATCCCTCTACCAGTTGTACTTGTTGCCCAAAGCGCGCTAGCGAGCGCAAAAGGGCATCGGTACTTCCGGTAGCGGTCAGTCGGTCTACCCTTCCCAGGGTACATAGAACCCTTTGCCTGGTTTGCTTCCCTTCACGGTGGTTCTCCACGATCTGAAGATAGCGATAAGGTTCAGTGCCTTTGACTCGAACAAACATGGGTGACCTCCTTTGTTAGCCACCACATATTATACCATCATCACACTGGTATATCAATATACCTAACCGCCATTATTTGGCACCGCATTTTGGCTCGGAAAACACTAAATTGAAGCTAAGCCAATCCCACCTCAAAGCTAGTCCAAAAACCAAACTGTAGAACTTCTGTCT
>QLUN01000272.1 GCA_018725455.1 Chloroflexota bacterium | reverse complement strand
CCTGCCAAGAACAAGGTCACTGTTCAGGAGCATCTCGATGGCTCAATCCACCTGCTCTACAGGGGCAAGGAGGTAAGATTCACAGAAATCAGCCAGTTGCCGGCACGCCCCCAACCCCCCACCCCCCAGGTTCCCATACCCCACCATGAGAAGGCATATGTCCCTTCTCATGATCATCCTTGGCGAAAGTTCAATCCCATGTACCTCGGGAGAAAAAAGGCGGTCTTAGTCTGATGCTAACAGAGGACATTTCTAATGGGTTAAAACAGAGGACATTTCTAATGAGGCTTGACAGTCTTCAGGAAAGGAGTTGAAGAAGGAGATGCTTTTGGTTATACTACGGATAGCCGGGGGGGTGGGTCAAAAACCGATCGTTGAAAGGGTCAATTCCCGAGCGTTGCCAACAGAGGTGCCAGATGGATGCCCTCATCATGAAGGACGATATTGCAGTTCGGGATATCCAGCGCTGCATCGGATGCGGGCTCTGCATCTCCGTCTGCCCCACCGAGGCACTGCGGCTGGAGCTCCGGGAGGGCGCACTGGTGCCACCCTTCGACCGGCGGGAATTCAGGGAAGCTATGGTGTCTTCACTGCAGCGGGCCGGGTGACCGGTGATCAATGATTGGGGGCACATCAAACCTCATACAACAAGTCAATATACATATCGAGCAGGTCCGCCACCATACTGCGATCGGGAATGGTGGCCGCCATGCCATACATCGGCGCCATCCCCCCCTTTCCCTGCGGGTTCTGGCGGACATACGCAGCAGATGATTTCAAATCGTCAACAAACCGTTGGGCAATCCCGGGCAGAGTGTGCCTCAAAGTAACGCAGATATGAACACACTGGGGTTTATGAAGTCCGTTCAGGCTCCATTTCCTCCTGGTCATCTGATCCATGATGCTATAGATATCCAGGGTCTTCGACCCGAACGCTATCACCCATAGAGGGTCACCGAGAACATACAAATCAGGAATATCTGCGATCCCTCGGCGGATCTCGGCGGCAGTTTTCAGAATCTTCTCCGTAGCTTGAAGATATCCCTTCTCTCCGATGGCGACCATGGCCGCCCAGCATGCGGCGCTCAAGGCGCCCGGCCGGCTCCCGGCAAGTGTGGGGGAGAAATACAAACCGCCGGGCCAATCCGTGGCCTTGAAATACTGGTAATGGCGCAGTTCCCGGCCGCGATAGAGAATCACCGATGTCCCCTTTGGGGCATATCCATATTTGTGAGTATCGGCCGATATGGAAGTCACCCCGGGCAATCTGAAATCGAAGGGTGGAATATCATATCCCAGCCTCTTCGCCCAGGGAAGCACAAACCCACCCAGACACGCATCGGTATGAAAACCAACCCCGTTGGCTCTCGCCAGCTCGGATAGCTCCTCTATCGGGTCAATGATACCGTGGGGAAATGAAGGCGCCGATCCAGCGATTACTATGGTATCTCTGCTAATCGCCTTTCTGGTGGCGGCCACATCGGCCCTGTAATCAGCATCAACAGGAATATGGATTATTCGTAGAGGTGTTCCCGCGTGGTCTTCAAGGACTGGTTGAAAACCCCGCCCGGAGGCAATGATCCTCAACGGGTGTCCGTTCTCCATAAAGCCACGGCGTGAAAATAACCCGGTCACTTCCGGCAGGAACTCTTTCTACCATCCTGTCGAAGATTTTGCAGATATCCGGCTGGTTTTCTTCCCCTAACAGCTCATCCCTGTGGTAGAATATGTTATCCCTCAGGAAAGTCAGGCAAGCGCCAGCGGTCT
>QLUN01000271.1 GCA_018725455.1 Chloroflexota bacterium | reverse complement strand
TTGTGCTTTACAGGTTTAATGAAATGTGATATAATGAACCTAGCTTTTGGAGAAACTAAACTATTACCTGGCTTACATTGGAGAACACGTGCTGGGAATGCCGCGCTCCTACGCCGACACCTGATGCCGGGTGGCATCAGTGCGACGGCAAGGTGGTGATGCAGTATGATAAACAAGATAATAGAGACCTTCGAAGAGGCGGTGGCGGACATCACCGATGGGGCGGTCATCATGATCGGTAATTTTGCCGGGCCGGGAGGCTTTCCTTATTACTTGATCCAGGCCCTCAAGAAACAGGGAGCCGGGAATCTGACCATTGTTGCCAACACTGCTGGTGGGATCAAAATCCCGGGAGTGCTCCTGGATTTTGATGATCATGGGATACTGTTTGAGAATAAGCAGGTCAGGAAGGTGATCGCTAACTTTCCCTTTTCTCTCTCACCCACTCACCTCAGCCCGGCCGAGAAACAGGTTAACGCCGGAGAGGTGGAGTTGGAGCTGGTTCCACAGGGAACAATGGCGGAGCGTATCAGATGCGGGGCGGTAGGAGTCCCGGCTTTCTACACCCCTACCGGCTTTGGCACAGTCATCGCTGACGGCAAGGAAGTGCGGTACTTCGATGGCCGGCCTCATCTCCTGGAGCATGCCATAAGAGCTGATTATGCGCTTATCAGGGCCTACAAATCTGACAGGATGGGAAATCTCGTCTACCGGGGAACAATGAGGCAGTTCAACCCGATAATGGCCATGAATGCCCGGGTCACTATAGCCGAGGTGGATGAAGTAGTAGAGATCGGAGAGATTGACCCCGAAGTTGTTGTCACGCCCGGGATATTTGTGAATCGGATAGTGAGAATCAAAGATGACCCCGGTTTCCCCCGTCATCTTGAGCGAAGCTTCTGGGTCAGAGACAGCGAGGCGATATGAAGGAGCGTTTGCCTAGAGAAGTAATCGCCATGAGGATAGCGAGAGAGCTGTTTGACGGTGCGGTAGTCAACCTCGGCATCGGGATACCCACCATGGTGTGCAATTTCATTCCTGAGGGGATAACAGTGATTTACCATACGGAGAACGGGGCCCTGGGATTTGGCCCGGTGGTCACCGCGGAGGAGTTCGAGGAAAGGGCGGATATTGACTTGATCAATGCCGGCGGACAATTTGTGACCCCCCTGCCCGGCATGTGTTTCTTCCACCACGCCGATTCCTTCGGCATGATTCGAGGCGGCCATATCGATATAACCATCCTGGGGGTTATTCAGGTCTCCGAGGAAGGCGACCTGGCTAACTGGATGACTCCCGGAAGGGGTGTGGGCAATATCGGGGGAGGGATGGATCTCGCCTTCAACGTCAGGAGGGTCATCGCCGCTACCGAACATATTACCAAGGGTGGTAAACCCAAGATCGTGAAGCAATGTTCTGTCCCGTTAACCGCCCCCCGGTGCGTGGATCTCATTGTCACCGATGTGGCCGTCATCGAGGTGGGGAAAGAGGGATTGGTGTTGCGCGAATTTGCCCCCGGTTGGACGGTGGAAGAGATTCAATCCATCACCGAGCCGAAGCTTATCGTGGCGGACGACTTGAAGGAAATAGAGCTTTGATGGCTGGCCGGCTCCCACGCTGGGGTAGAGCCTGCGGCCACGGAAGGCTTGCATGTCAGGTATGCAGTTCTATGATGTCACCGTCCTGGAGGACGTGATCTTTCTTTACCCGCTGCCCGGCGAACTTGCCTGAGCCCCAGATCAGGGCATATTTCAGTCCCTGGCGAAAAT
>QLUN01000270.1 GCA_018725455.1 Chloroflexota bacterium | reverse complement strand
TTGCTACGAAGTGCGCCCTCATGTGTGAACACCGGTTATAACTTCCCCCTTTAGCAACGATTTCATAATTCCCCCGTTTGTTCTTCATCTGCTTCAAGAGAAATAGATAGAACCTAAAACTGGCCAACGTTTTTTGGGGTAGAGAAGTGTAGTCCACCTTCCGCTCTGAGGGGCGATTTTGGAGCAAAAATTACAGGGGAGACGCTTTGCTCAGGGGAAAAATGTTCTCATAGACCCCCACAACCTTCTGATGCGCCTTCCCGACCTCGATGATAACGGCATATTGGCTTAAAATACGCGCACTTATCCACTGTTTTAACTTACGTCAATACAATGTCATTCCCGAATCTGGTTATGCAAAACTCAAGGCGGATAAGGATTTTTCTATTTCCTCCCATTGCTGTTTGAAGGGATAGTGTTCTGATAACTTCAGTGTCAGTCTCCTGGCACTGGAGACCACCGTCGCTGGGACGTGAATAAACCAGGATCTAATCGTATCGGGTTCTTCATGAAAACTTTTTTCAGAAGTCAGCCACATCATCCAGACCATCAGGTTGTACGCCATAATGCAGCTCTGGAAGATGGCGGAATTAGCCCAGAAGGCACCTGTGCGGATGGTGCCGGAAGCCATCTGGCCTTTGCACCAGGCGATCCAGTTCTCACTGGTGGCTCTCTGACCGTACAACTTGTGAATATGCCAAGGAGTATGGGGAAGATTCGTCACATAGCAGAAAAATTGATACTGAGGTAGGGGAAACAACAGCCCCTCCGTCTCGAGAGCCACCAGCTTTCTTATCGCCACGAATCGACGCTCCCTCTTCCAGCCATGACACTGGTGCATAAACACAACGGTCTCGATCCCTGTTTTTCCTTTTTCCCGCTGCCAGGATGTCTGACTCATAAGCGACCCCGCCAGACCTCGCATCTGCACTTTGATAAGATACTCACTATGACGACTTTCCAGAAAATCCAACAGATCTCCGTCGAAGAAACCGCTGTCCGCCCGCACGAACAACTGGGCCACCCGCTGGGGAATCCGTTCACAACATTCCTTCATAAATTCCACCGCACCGTTGGACGTGTACGCAGAGCCGGCGCGAAACCAATTATGCAAACACTCGTGCGTCTCGGCAATGAAGCACAACAGAGGATGATAACTCTTCTGGCCCTTCTTCTTGGGGTTATACCCCTTCTCCGCTCCTTCCTGAGACCCGGTAACCCCGATAACCGTCGAATCCATATCCAAAGTAATCCGGGGAAACCACTTCTTGGACCAAACACGCCCCCGAGCCTCCGCCTCGGCTTCACTCAACTCTTGGCAATGACCCATATTGAAGCGCTTAAACAACTTGCCAAAGGTGCTGGCATCGGGAAACAGCTCCCAGCCAAACAACTTCCGGATACCCATGTCCGCCTTCAATATAGTCAGATGGCTCATGTGCTTGGCCCCGGACAGCACGCCCATCATAAGCATCATGACCACCTCGGCCATCGTATAATCCGCAGTGACGCCTCGCTTGAGGGTCAACCGCCGATCCAGTATCCTCGGCAGTCCAATCTTATCGGCGAACTTTCCCAGATTAACCAGCCCGGCATTCTTGGTCAGGTTCTTTGCTGTGTATTCGGTAGAAAATGTCCTCATCTGTTGAGTGCCTCCTAATATCATGACTATGGAGGCTATTACTACTATATAAACAACATATTGTCAATGAATTTGTTAATTTAAATGGCCAGAATTAGGTATCAAAGTGATCCCAAAAGTTCTGGGAGTCCAGC
>QLUN01000027.1 GCA_018725455.1 Chloroflexota bacterium | reverse complement strand
CAAGAAATTGGAGCGCCTGTCTATATTATGATGCACGATTTTCTCCGAATAGTCAAGTGGTACTCAAGAAATTGGAGCGCCTGTGTAGTTACCTTGTTTTCAGGATGAATACATGAATTTGCACTTAAATATTACCATCTTTCTCACCACCTTTCAAGGGAAATTTTATTGTAACTATTCAGCCTCAGGGATCCTGAAGGGGTAGAAAATTTGACGTCGGAGGACTGTAATGGAGGGGGAAATCCTGACTCAGCGACGGGATTATATAGAGTGTGTCGCACAACGAGGGCGCACGACCACAATAATATCTTAAGGGCATAGAGCTCTTTTTGAGTTGACAAGCACACTTCCTCTCTGATATAATCCAGGGTAGTAATAGTTTAGTTTCTCCAAAAGCTAGGTTCAATATACCACATTTCATTAAACCGGTCAAGCACAATTTTTGGAAAAACTTACCTGTTACTTCTTGTATATATTAAACCACAACTTCCAGAAAATGTCAAGCGCAATCGCCTCCAATCCTCGTTCGGGGTTTGGTAGGAGGGTTTTACCCCTTACCGCTTGACCAGACCTTTAGGATATTCACCCTTTTGCCATGATTGTCAGCCTATCCCTGATTATTATAGCATAAAACATCAACTTTACTTGCACCCACGCAGTCCCAAATAGTGGTAAGCCTTCCACCTTGCTCCTCTGGTAGTAGGTTAACGAGAGGGCGAAGGCTACGCCCTGTCTGTCAGAGCCTCTTGCCTCACCTATTCCGCGCGCTGTAGGCCGCATATCCGATAGATACGCTCCATATCGAGACTCTGCCGCACGATCATGGCAAGTTCATCGTATTGCTCCTCTCTGGATGGCAGATCGCTTTGCATTTCGAGTGGGCAGTCATGGTTATCCTCTCACCTTCATTGGAATGCCGGCGACCATGAAATAGACTTCATCGGCATATCGGGCGATCAGTTGGTTGGCTCTTCCCAGAAGGTCACAATACACCCGCCCCAGCCTATTCTCTGACACCAGGCCGAGTCCGACCTCGTTGGAGACGATAATGAAGGTTGCCCTCGTCTTTTGCATGAATTCAGCCAGTGTTTCTATTTCCGCCACGACGCGATTCTCAGCATCCTTCGGTTGCCAGGGGTCGGTTGCCAGTTGCCGGGGATACGGGGTGGGGGCTGACCCCCGACCCCTGACCGCTGGTCGGGAGCTTGCCTGATTCCGAGAGCCCTCGCTGCTCGCCCAGCATGAGATTCGAGACCAGCAAGGTGAGGCAATCGATGAGCACGACCTCGGCATCGCCGATCCGCGCGGCAATCCCATTGGTCACATTGGTGGGGATCTCCAGAGTCTGCCAGGAGCCTGGACGCTGGCACTGATGCTGTGCGATCCGAGTCTTCATTTCCTCATCGAAGGCCTCGGCGGTGGCAATGAAGAGAACTTTGCCGCTGATAGTGCCCGCCAGATCCTCGGCAAAGCGGCTCTTCCCGCTGCGCGCTCCCCCTAATATAAGGATGCATTTCCTATCCATAGTGCCTCGATTCCCCCTGAAAGTAGGACAGCACTTGGAAAAATTAAACTGCTACAAGCAAGCAGCTATGTTTGATGCGGCTTCAGCCGCTTTTGCAGGACTATCTTATCGTCGCCGGGCGCATAGAAATCAGGGATGCTTGCTACTACCTGGTAACCATGACTGAAATGAAATTGCCGGGCGCGCTCGTATTGTGGTGTCGATGATGTCTCGATTATAGCCAGCCTCCCCTCGGCCTTCACAATCTCGCTCTCTGCAGACTCCATCAGGATACTGCCTATGCCCTGCCCTTGCTTTTCGGGAGCGACAGCCTCCCAGTAGAGGTCCCATGTCCCCTCAGTCAGCGGTGTAGGTCCATAGCAGATATAACCGATTGCGGTTGAGTCAGCCTCAGCAATGAGGATGTAATAACCTGAGTCAATCTGGTCATTAAGGTGACTATCAATTACTTCTTCAGCTACTGCCACTTCAGAAGGTTTGAACTCCGGCGTATGGTGCAGTATTTTCATTATGCTGGGCTTGTCTTCGCGAGCCATGGGGCGAATATTGATTTTCATTGCTTTTACCATCGAGAGCCAGTTGTACTATTTTTTCAACAAATTGAGTGTAAGACATACCGGCGGCTGCCGCCTGAAGCACCGCGCCGGCGCCGGGAGAGATGTCAGGGTTAGGGTTTACCTCAATGACACTTAATTCTCCATCTTCATCCATCCGCATATCCACTCTGGCATAGCCAGCGCAGCCGAGCAGTTTAAAAGCCGCCGCCGCCGTCTCCATTATTCGCTGCCGTTCTTCAACCCCGACGCTGGCCGGGCAGATTACTCTGGTACCCTGAAAGTAAAGGCTGTCAGGCTCCCACTTGGCGGCAAAGGTGAGAATTCTGGGCATTCCCGGAGGCAGGGAATAGACGATTTCCGACGGGGGCAGAACGACGCCTTCTGATTTACCCAGAACGGTGGCATTGAACTCGTGCCCATCGACGAATTTCTCAACCAGGACACTCCCACGGTAAGTGTTGCTTACGAATCTAACCTGCTTTTCCAGGGCAACAAAATCGCTTACTATGCTTTCCGGTGACAGGCCATGGCTGGCGTCCTCACCGCGCGGCTTAACCATGCAGGGGTAACCCAACCGGAACCGGTGCAGTGTCTCGGGATTTAATAGCTGAAAGTCTGGCGTGCGGATTCCAGCAGCTTTGAGCATCACCTTGACATTGGCTTTGTCCAGAGATAACCTGAGCGCTGCTGCCGGACAGCCGGTAAAGGGTATCCCGGTCTTTGATATAACCTCCGGCACCACATCTTCAGTCTCCGGGTAGCCGCAGAATCCCTCAAAAAGGTTGAAAACCAGGTCCGCACGGAGTGTTCTCAACTCCCTCCCGGCTCGCTCAATCGGCGGCGCAACAGGAACTCGAACAACGCTATGCCCAAGCTCAAGCAAAGCCCCATGCACCGCCTCCACCGCCTCAAGGACACCGAGCACCGCTTTATCTTCACCGACGGTGTCATAACGGGAATGAAGCGGCTCGTTATAGACAATGGTTATACGCGTACGCACTGCGGGCACCTCTCAAGCGCAGTGTTAAGCACCGCAGCTATCAGTCCTTGATGAGACCATCCCAGCCTTTTCGCCATAATAACCAGGTCACTGTGTGTGCCAAGCCCCGGAAGAGGATTGATTTCCAGAAAGTACGGAATTCCCTGCGGGCTGACTCTGAAGTCCACCCGGGCGAAGTCCCGGCACCCGAGAGCCTCGAAAGCAGCGAGCCCGGAATGCTCCAGGTTATGCAGCACCTTCCGCTCAAGGTGAACGGGGCATTCATACTCCACCAGATTCAGGTAATCGCGTTTCACCTCAAGCGAGTAGACGAAATGGCCATCTCTCCTTTTGGGCAGTATGCGCATCATGCCCAGCACTCGGGGCGGGCTGTTGCCGACGATGCCCATGGTAACCTCATCACCGGCGATAAACTCTTCAATCATCACCGGCTGCTGGTATTTGCCCAGTAAGCTCTCTATTACCTCAATCGCCTGGTTGGAGTCTTCCACCACTGAAGTGAGACGAATCCCCTTGCTTGAGCCTTCGTACGCCGGTTTGACGATGGCCGGGAAGGGAAAACCGTTAGCTTCTTTCTGATAAAGCCCTTGACTATCAGTGATTACACACCACTTTGGGGTGTGCACCCCGGCTGATGCCACCAGCTTTTTCGTCAGCGGTTTATCCAGGCTTATGGCAAGACACTGGGGGTCTGAGCCGGAATAGGGGATGTCCAGCATCTCCAGTATGGAAGGCACCTGGGCTTCCCTGCTGCGGTGGGTACCCCGCCCTTCGGCGATATTAAAGATGAAGTCCACCTGATGGCGCAGGATATTTTCGAGAAACTCCCTGCCACCACCGAGCATGACCGCCACATGCCCCTCAGTTTCTAGAGAAGCAGCTATTAGCTCCACTGTCTCTGGGGAGTCATACTCTTCATAAGCATCATCGCAGCCAGTCTGCTGTATCGCTACCGTCTCCTTAAGATCGTACGATAACCCTATCCGCATTTGCCGCTCCTCCCAACCCAAATTTACAGACGGTATCTTCGGGCGGGCTTACAGTCGTACCATCGATTGGGCACTGCACCTCGACGGGGTATTCTTCGCGCATGTGCCTCATTGGGTTACGGTAGTGAAATATGCGGTTCTGGTAGTTCCTCAACACCAGCCCGCCATCAGTCTGCGCCAGTACATAGCTTGGCTGGAGGGGAATTTTGCCACCACCGTGCGGCAGGTCTATCACGAAGGCGGGAACAGCCAGCCCTGAGGTATGCCCCCGCATACCTTCGATAATCTCAATGCCAACCTCCACCGGTGTGCGCAAGTGCTCGGTGCCCTGCACTTCATCGCACTGGAATAAGTAATAGGGCCGCACCTTTATCCTCAGCAACCCCTGACAGAGAGCTGTCTGTGCCGCAACGCTGTCATTTATGCCGTGCAACAGGACGGACTGGTTGTTCAGCGGAACGCCGCTACGCAAAAGGCGGTCACACGCCTCCGCGGCTTCCGGGGTTATTTCCCGAGCATGGTTGAAGTGCGTATTAAGCCATATGGGCCCGTATTTAGCCAGCATCGCACACAATTCCGCATCTATACGCTGGGGCAGCACCACTGGAAACCTGCTGCCAATGCGGATAATTTCCACGTGCCTTATCTGTCTTATTCGGGAAAGAATCTCTTCCAGACGGCGGGTAGACAGTGTCAGCGGGTCACCGCCGGAGATAATGATATCTCTGATGACCTTGTGCTGACGTATATAGTCGAGCATGGCTTCGACCTCAGCCGGGGTGCGCACCCAACTGCCATTCTGCCATTCCCTCTTGCGGCTGCAGTGCCGGCAGAGCATGGGACAGATGTCGGTAAGTACCATGAGCGCCCGGTCAGGGTAGCGATGTACCAGTCCCGGTACCACAGAGTCCTTCTTCTCCTCCAGCGGGTCTTCCATACCAATCGAACTCATGGTCATTTCCAGGACGGAAGGTATCGCCTGTTTTCTTAGGGGGTCATCGGGGTTATCCGGGTCAATCAATGACAGATAGTAGGGGGGCACCGAGAGGGGGTAGCGCGTTGTTACCAGCCTGAGCTGCGCCTGCTCCTGAGCCGATAGAGGAATTAACTGTGATAGTTGCTCGACACTTGTGATTCGATTGCGGAACTGCCACTTCCAGTCATACCAGGTTACATCGGGAATATCCTCGAAAAACCTGCGCCTGTTAGTGGACTTAGTACTTGGAGGTTCTTCCTCCAGATTGCCAGAAATATCAAATCTGCCAGGAGGTTCATCTTCCGCCTTGCTGCTGCTATAGCTTTCGCGGTGGCATTTCTCTGATTTATCTCTAAATTGACGGGCAAGTTTTGCCGCAGGTGTTTTCAATCTATTTTCCTCCTATGATTATAAACAATCGAGCTTCGAATAGAATGATTTTTGACAGTTGTTTTTTCAAAGACTATTCGCTCATACCCCCCTTTCATATTATTTTTACGGCTATACCGGAAACTCTTGTCCTAACCTTTTTAACCTGTTATACTATACATGAATTTTCATTTGTATTATACCTTGTTTGCGGAGGTTTGTCAATAGTAACAACAGCGATGCCAATCTTTGCGTCCGTAGTGAGCCTTATCTTAAACTCGTCTCCCAGCTCGTCAAAGCTCCTTATCGCATTTTCAACCAACAAATGATCCTCCATCCAGTGGAGACCGGCCGTAGCTTCGCACTCAGCGTTAGATGAGTGACCAATCTCAGCCAACCCGACCCCCAGGCAGCGGATGGACAGCGCCAGGGGTATCTTCAACATCGGTAAGTAGGAAATTGCCGAAATATGGGGGTAGGGGGCGAATTTATTTGCCCCGAGGCTCGCCAATCAAATGTCTGCCAGACGTTTCACTAAGATCCTGATAGTAGAAGACGAATATACCCTGCTTGAAGCGTTGCGTTACAATCTCGAGAAAGAGGGGTATGCGGTGGTCACCGCAGTTAACGGCATTCAAGCGTTAGACTCGGCGCGCTCTGAGTCGCCCGATCTGATCATCCTCGACATCATGCTGCCCCAACTGGACGGTTTCGAGGTCTGCCGTATCCTGCGCAAGGACATGGCCGTGCCCATCCTGATGCTCACCGCCAAAGGCGAAGAAATAGACAAGGTGCTTGGCCTGGAATGGGGTGCTGATGACTATATGGCCAAGCCCTTCAGCATGCGTGAACTCAAGGCTCGCATTAAAGCCTTACTGCGCCGCGCCGCAGCGCAGTCCGGACCCCAAAGCGCTGAGGAGGGTGTGCTAAGGATAGACGACCTGGAGATAGACCCTGGCAGTCACAAAGTTACTCTGGGAGAATCTGTCGTCACTCTTAACCCAAAGGAGTACGATCTCCTTGTCTTCCTGGTGAGGAACAAGGGGCGGGTCTTTTCGCGGGAGCACCTCCTGGAACGTGTTTGGGGCTATGACTACGCCGTGGACACCCGCACGGTGGATGTTCACATTCGCTGGCTTCGGGAGAAAATAGAGTCTGATCCGTCAAAACCCAGACGACTGATAACCGTCAGAGGCAGTGGCTACAAGATCGAAGGTTAGCATGTTTGGCAGCATTAAATGGCGGATAACCATACCCTTTGTCTTGCTCATGATAGTTGGCATGGCGGTATTATTCTTCGCGGGGATCGATCGCGCGGTGATAATCACCCTCGCTCTGGCGATGGGCATTGCTATGCTGGTTGCGCTCTCTATCACACGGGCCACCGTCAGGTCGATTAGAGGGGTTACCCGGGCAATGGAAGGGATAACATCGGGAGAGATAGACCAGAAAGTCTACGTCGGGACAAGGGATGAATCCACTGAACTGGCGCACGCCTTCAACGAGATGGCGCAGAGTCTTAAACAGACGATAGGCACGCTCTCTACCGAGAGGAACATGCTAGCAGCAGTGCTCTCGACGATGGTTGATGGCGTGTTGATGACTAACCTCGAAGGAAATGTTCTCATGGCAAATCCAGCCGCCGAGAAACTCTTTGGCTTCGAGGAAGAATCGGCAAAGGGATATCCCCTGATAGAAATAATCCCGGACCATGAGATCAGCGGTATTCTGCAGTCGTGTCTGAAGAGCGGACAGCAACAGGCGGGGCAGATCGATTCCGGGGGTCGGCTTCTCAGGGTTATCGCTACCCCGATTGGGGTCAGGGGTCAGCCCCCACCCCGTACCCTCGACAACCGACAACTGACAATCGCCCCCCGGCTGAGCGGTGCCTTGCTCATATTTCAGGACCTCACTGAGGTCAAGCGCTTCCAGACGATGAGACAGGAGTTCGTAGGCAATATCTCGCATGAACTGAGAACCCCTCTATCGTCGATGAAAGCCGTCCTGGAGACCCTTAACGAGGGAGCGATCGATGACCGCCCGAAGCTCAAGGACTTTCTGGCCATGATGGGCGGCGAGGTTGACCGTATGACCCAGTTGGTCCGCGAGCTGGCGGAACTCTCTCGGATCGAGACCGGGCAAAACAAGTTGAAAATGGCTCTGGTAGACTTGAATTCGGTAATTGACCAGGCCATAACCAAGCTGAAACCGCAGTCACAAAGAAAGCAGATCGATATCTTGAGGCGATGCGATCCTTCATTGCCGATGATCCCGGCGGAGGGAGGACGAATCCTGCAGGTGCTGACTAACCTGCTTGATAACGCCATCAAGTTCACTCCATGGGGCGGCAAGATAATTATCTCGGCTGAGTCAGCGGGCGAGAGCGTCTTAGTCACCGTGGAGGATACCGGTGCCGGCATCGCGGCGGAGGATCTGCCGCATGTTTTTGAGCGCTTCTACAAGGCGGATAAGGCCCGTTCCAGTGAGGGCAGCGGACTGGGGCTTGCCATTGCCAAGCACATAGTTCAGGCTCACGGCGGCGAGATCTGGGCGAAGAGCAAGGAGGGTCAAGGCTCCGTTTTCAGTTTCAGGCTGCCGGCCACATGGGTGGGGGGAAGGGGGGCTACCCGCTAAATCGGGATATAATGAGCAATCAAAAAGTAAGTTTCAAAACTGAAAAAGAACTTCAGGATGCAATCTTGCAGGAAAAGGCAAGAGGAACCCCTGATTTAGAAATTGGTCAGAAGTATGGAGTTACATTTAGATACATTGAACGACTTATTACCCGCTCTCATGGCGTTAATATTAGCATCTTAAGAGGTTGTAAAAAAATAAAAACGCTTTATCCAAAAGATTTCAAAGAAGAACAAACTACGGTTTGGAGTTTTAAGCAACGGGGTAATTGGGCAACTCATAGTGGAGAATACCGAGGCAATTGGTCTCCTTATATCCCAAGAAATGTGGTTCTGAAATATTCAAACCCAGGCGAATTAGTTTTGGATTATTTCTGTGGTGCTGGAACAACTGCTGTAGAATGCAAACTTTTGGGAAGAAAGTGTATAGCATTTGATATTAACGATAAAGCCATTGAACTGGCAAAGAAGAACGTAGATTTCAGCATAGAATCAAAGCAGCTAACTTTTATTGACGAAAAAAGCCCTTTGAATGTTTACGAGCCAGAACTGTTGGTTGGTGATGCCAGAAATTTATCATTCTTGCAAGATAACTCTATAGATTTAATCTGTGCTCATCCTCCCTATGCAAACATTCTTCATTATACAGATTCTAAAGAAGG
>QLUN01000269.1 GCA_018725455.1 Chloroflexota bacterium | reverse complement strand
ACATGTCTCCCGGCTAGCCAACCCTCCACATCAGACGTTCCGCCTTGATTCCGAAATAGCCTCTAAGACGCCGATCAAGGGCCCGGCCGGGGTCGAGGCGAGCTTCGATTTCCGGGCTGCGTTCAACGCGACGGCGACGCTGATGATGACGGCTGTGCTGCGGAACCAGCAGGCGGGGACGGAGTATGCCTAAGCTTTCTTCAATGTGTCGCGGACGTAGCCTGCAGCTGCCTCGTGGCATTCATCGACATACTTCAGGCCGACAGAGCGCACGATGAGGTAGCCGAGACCGGCGGAGACGAGCATCCCAAGGATAGGGATGTATCGTCCGACCTGCTGCATTACGGCAGGTGTCCCAGCAGATTTCAGCAGGAGCAAAACGCCCTCTGAAGCCAAGGGCGCCGCGAGGTTTCTTGCAGCGAGAAGCCATGTAGGAGGGGAGCCAGAGGCCACCATAGCTGCAATGATGTCGAGATTATATGCTGTGGAAACACGGTCAAGCATCTTGACCACGTTACCTATGTCTACTGCAATATTTAGTCCTGGAACCGGATTAACACCGTTTGCTGCAGCGATAAGGGAATGAGTTAGAACCATATCCTCTACTGAATTACGCTTCTTTTTCAGAAATTCTTCCGTGAAAGCATGGAAGTCTCGATAAAGAATATCTGCCTTAGATTTACCGGCTTCGATAGCGTATGGTTCAATAACCTCGGTGAATTTGCGAGTCGCTCTCGATATCTCGGATAGCGGCGGTTCGTGCTTACAAAAAGAAGCTCGACGCGTGATTGAATTAGACGATGTAAATCGTTCGTTATCTCTTCTTGTACTTCTTCGTCCGATTTTTTTTCATCATAAATATTATCACATTGCGTGCGTACATAAATAATCGGCTTACCCGTGGCCTTAAGCGCATCGTGAACTGCAAGGTCCTCGTCGAGAAATTTGCCGTTTGCGCACCAGATAAACATATCAAAGGATGAGATGCGGAACTCGTCCATGACCCGCTGCAAAGAAAACTCGCGTGTCCCGTAGCCGGGCAAGTCGACGAAGACGACCTGCTTCCACGCGTGTAACTCCGCGGTCTGGGTAGTGTCGGTTGTAGCTCCGACATCGCAAACCTTGCGGCCAACGAGGCAATTTATCAGTGAACTCTTCCCGGCTCCGCCGCGCCCGACAAGCGCGATGGTCAGTCTCTCCTTGTCACGTTTTTCGGCTTCAGCACGAAAATGAGCGGCGGCGACCTCCATGGAGGATGCTTCGTGAAGCGTGCTGTCACTCATGAGGTTGTTCTCCGCCTGGCAAATAAGCATGCCACGCCTGGAGTTACTTCGCAACGACTGGAGAACTGAAAATGCTCACCCTCGACCTCCCGGTCGAGCCGTACTTGCTCGACCTTCCGCGCGGCGTCCGCGTGGAAATCCGCCCCGTCACCACCGCCGTCATGGCCGCCGCAAAGGCCGGCTCCGCCCGCCGCCTCGGTGCGCTGCGATCCGCTGAGGCCGATCTCGACCCCGACATGGCGCGCGGCCTGGCCTTCGCCTTCCTTGGGAGTGATTTAATTGTGTCCCTGGTTGCTTGGATTTGCGTTTGTTTGCGATATCCGACGCATAGTCATATTTATCCTTTGCCAAACAAAGAAACGACTTGCTGACATCTGCGCTCTCCGGTTACCCCGCCGTGACCCCGGATTTTGGGGGCGCATCCCGAACCTAGGGCAGAGGCCAAGCATGTCCGCACCTCGCACCCGCATCGGGATCCGCGAGATCCGCGCGATGT
>QLUN01000268.1 GCA_018725455.1 Chloroflexota bacterium | reverse complement strand
TTCCCCCTCCATTACAGTCCTCCGACGTCAAATTTTCTACCCCTTCAGGATCCCTGAGGCTGAATAGCAGCGGACCCCGACGCTCCGCTTCGGGGTTATTCACGGAAGTAACTGGGTTGCCGCTTGAACAGGGAGCCCTCAATCAGCTAAAATAGGGGTGCGCTGCGGCAGTCAAAGCCGAGGCAACAATGGTGTCACTGAACCCGTTGAATAGCATGGTTCCAGGCGTTTTCGGTTGTTACACTGGTGACATGCTGCTTGCTTGCAGGCAGTCATGATCCCGTTTAGGAGACTGATTCTCTCAACCAACCTGGGCCGGAGCGCATCAATACTCATCACCACACAAGGAGGACTCCCATGAAACATAGTACCAAAAAGCACGAAGCAAAACAACCCAAAGGCCGCAAATCCTTCCCCATCATCAACCCCAACGCTGCCGGCATCGATATCGGCTCTGGTGAGCACTACGTCGCTGTCCCTGAGGAGCGGGATGATCAGCCCATTCGCAGGTTTGGCTGCTTCACCTCAGATATCGAATCCATGGCCGACTGGCTCCGGGAATGCCGTATCGATACTGTAGTGATGGAATCCACCGGTGTATACTGGATCCCCACCTTTCAGATACTTGAAACCCGTGGATTTCAAGTCATCCTGGTGAACGCCAGACAGGTCGCGAATGTCCCCGGTCGCAAAACCGATGTATCCGATTGCGAATGGCTGCAGCGCCTGCATACCTATGGTCTCTTGTCCGGCTCCTTTCGTCCCGATGATTCCGTCTGTGTTCTGCGCAGCTACTGGCGGCATCGCGATAACCTCATCCGCTATGCTTCCGCACATATTCAACATATGCAGAAGGCCCTCACCGAGATGAACATCCAGCTCCACAAGGTCATCAGCGATATTACCGGTGTCACTGGCATGCGCATTATCGGCGCCATCATCGATGGTGAACGAGAGCTCGTGAAGCTGGCTGAGATGAAAGACCATCGCATCAAGAGTTCCGCCGACACCATCGCCAGGGCACTTCAAGGTGACTACCGCCAGGAACATCTCTTCGCCTTGAAACAAGCTCTGCAACTCTACGAGTTCTATCAGCAACAGATTGCAGAGTGTGACAGAGAGATCGAGGCCTATCTAAGGCAGTTCGATTCCAAAGTTGACCTGGAATCCAATCCCCTCCCTCCCAACAAGAAGACCCGAAGGAAACCTTACAAAAACGAGCCCGACTTCGATCTGCGAACGCACCTGTACCGGATTGCGGGTGTGGACTTCACTCAAATCGACGGATTAGATGTAACCACCGTCCAGACTATTCTCTCTGAAGTCGGCCTCGATCCTGGCGATTTTCCCAGATATAAGAACTTCACTTCCTGGCTCGGGTTATGTCCCAACAATCGCATTACCGGAGGACGCATAAAGAGCAGCAGGACTCGTAAGGTGGCCAATCGGGCTGCCAAGGCTTTTCGGCTTGCTGCTCAGAGCCTGGCCAATAGCAAGAGCGCCCTTGGCGCTTTCTACCGACGCATCCGCGCTCGCCTTGGTGCCCCTGACGCCATCACCGCCACCGCACACAAACTGGCTCGTATCTTCTATCACCTCTGGACAACGGGAGAGTCCTATCAAGACCCCGGGATCGACTACTACGAACAGAAACACAAGGAGCGCACTATCCGCAACATGCAAAAAAGGGCAAACCTACTGGGGTATGAAATAACTCTGACACCGATTGCTGATAATCTAGTTACTTAGGAGTTACAATAAAATTTCCCTTGAAAGGTGGTGAGAAAGATGGTAATATTTAAGTGCAAATTCATGTA
>QLUN01000267.1 GCA_018725455.1 Chloroflexota bacterium | reverse complement strand
CTATACCGAAGGCCGCAAAGACATTGCCCGGGCTTCCGGAGGTCCCTGCCCCGTCATTGCCGATGGCGGCCACCGGAACGATGCCTGCCAATCTCATATTCCTGATGGGCGTAATCATGGCGTCGTGGAAACCAGTCGCCCCAAAAGACATCGAGACGACGTGCGCCCGTGCTCCGGCAGGGATTCCTTCGTCATTGTGGGGCGCTATTGTCCACTCCATTCCGGCGATAATCTGGGCAAAGGTTCCGCTACCACCGGGAAGGATAAGGGCATGCATTAACCAGGCACCGGGGGCTACCCCGATAGCCGCCGGGCCGGTAGCACCACCCAGAGCGGTGCCCGAGCAGTGAGTGCCATGCCAGTGGGTATCATGGGGCTTTGAGCCGACGACGATTCTGCCCCACCCGTCAAACTCGATCCATCCCCCGGGGAATTTGGGATCCATGGGGTTGTCAGTCCACATCCGCCCCACAAGGTCGGGATGGGCGATGTCCACCCCGGTGTCGAGCACGGCGATGCGTATCCCTGTGCCGGTAATCCCCGTCGCCCAGACCTCCGGGGCTCTAATTCTCGCCACTCCCCAGGTGGGTAGGGGGGTCCCCGTGGCGGTCTCGGCGCTGATTTGCTGAAAGCCCTCAGGTTCAGGTATGGTAACCTTAAAGTTGGGGAATACCCTCTCAACCTCCTCGAACTCGGCGAAGAGCAGGGGAAGGTATTCAGGGTTAATGCTTGCCAGAATGAGGTTATTGAGCCAGAAGGTGTTGAGCACCTTGCCGCCGTTAGCCACAATCCACTCAATGATGGACAACTGGGTTGCGCTGGCATAACCCCGAAGATTAGCCACCACCATAGCGGTGGATAGTCCTTCGAGGCTGGCACCTTCTATGTCCTCTATCTCAATAAATACCTCTACTTCATCTATCGGGCGTTCACTAGTTGCTGCGTATGCGACTACTTCAGCTATTTGTTTGTCTATCGCTATTTGTCTGTCTACCGGGCATTCACCAGCTACTGCATCTGCTGCCACTTGCGGAGCTGCCAGAACAGGAGCAAGGCCGCTTAATATCAGAGCCAGCACCACAAGCAGTGAAAGCCCATAACTTGCCTTTTTCACTTTTTTCACCTGGATATTCTCCTTACAGTTATTTTTCTGGTTTACCGCGAGTCTCTAACTTGCATCGGTTTCAATTACATATCCACCTCCTACATTTATGACTCATTCCCCGCAGCTTACCCCCAATCTGTTTTCGGGCTGTCTAGTTCCAATTTTCGGTTGGGCATCGCCCGAAAGTGACTTAATTATACCACATTCAGCGGGATAGTATAATTCTCAAGGCGCCCTCTCTACCCGTATTCTCAGAGGGGTTGTTCTGAGCAGAATTTGCTTGCCGTTCAGGTCAAGGGGCACAGTAACCCCGGTCAGGTAAACATCACCAGGGGCGAGATTAATCTTCCAGGAGAGGACCTCAGATAATGCTCCATTACCTGGAATATGACGAGGGGTGATGACTTGAAGAAACATCTTATCCTCCGACCAGCGCAGCACCCTTTCAGGACCTTCGATTATCAAATCGAACAATTGAGAGGTCATCGTGGAGAAGGAGATTGGCTCCGGGGTAGTGTTTATTAGAGAAAGGGTAGCCTCCAGTATCTCTCCGGGCTGGTAAGTGCCCTTGGGGACTGATAGCTGCAATTTAAGCCCTGCCATTATCTCGGAAAATGCAATGATGATCTCCTCCTCCGGCTGCGGTTTCACCACCCGAACAGGGCAACCTGCTGTTAATACCAGCAGAACAATTAGCAGTGGCAAAAGACCCCAC
>QLUN01000266.1 GCA_018725455.1 Chloroflexota bacterium | reverse complement strand
GGGTGATTATCTCCACCCGCTCACCCTTATAGTACCAGAACCCACCGATGAGCTCGGCACCGAGCTTTTCCATCTCCTCGGTGATTACCGCTTCTGCTTTCGCCGGATCGTGGGCGTAGTAGAGCTCGAGCGGCCTGACATGTTCGAGCAACCTAGCGTAGTCGGGGAAGGCCGGGTGAAGTGCGGTCCACCGCTCGACTCCCATGCCACCCATGAATTTTTCGACGATGTAGGTACGGTCAACCAGCCAGTTCATCGCCTCGCGTATCTCCCGGACGACGAATGGATTGAGCTTGCCGGACCCGGGGAAAACAGGGCCTACGGGGTTAAAGGTCAACTCGTTGAACATCCCAAATGCCCGTTCATAGTCCACGCCCGGGTGTTCCACGATCCGTCGGTAGAGAATAGGATCCCCGATGCCCCACGTAAAGACGTCAAGCTCCCCGACCTCGATCATGGTGACTGCATTAGCGTGATCGGGCACATAGGTAACGATTATCTCGTCAACCCAGGCGCCATAGCGCACTGGTGGCGGCACTCTTACCGTCGCATGGAGATCGAACGGGAAAAGGGTCCTCCCCATCATCTCCTCCCCCCAGTTCTCCCAGCTATGCGTTTGAAGCGCGGTGAAGCCAGCTACCTTGAACATGACGGTGTTGCCGGGCCCAGGCTCAACCAGAAGATCAAACGCGCCGTCAGCCTCGGTGATGGTTTCCCCTGCATGGTCGCCTGCTATCCAGGCGGAGACAGTCGCTCCGGCGACCGCCACGTTATTCACATACGCCGTGCCCATAAAGACAGCCGGTGGCGTGGGCGGCGGTTCCTGACCGAAAACCAGCGGTGTCAGGACGAGCGCCATTATCAGGACTAAGACTATTGCCGATATAATCCACCTTTTCATTTCGCCTCCTCGTATAATATGTTTGGTGTAGCGCTTCAGTCGTTTTCGGACAAATCGATGATGTCAAAATGATACAACCTGCCTCCAATTTTGTCAACTCATGCCACTTGTTCCTTAATCCGTGAGTTCAGACTCAAAACGCTCACCCACTGGGTGATAAAAGGAATTCAGGCTTTAGCCTTTCATTAACCATCTGAAACCCTGAAGGGTTAATTCTGCTTGACCTTCAACCCTTCATCCACGGATTAAGGCTTGTTCACCTCCTCGTATAGATGTTCCTTTCGAGTGCATCGCCTCAATCCGGCTTGCCTTAGCCCTGTTTCCAGCACCCTCCCTAAAATTCCGTACGTCGGGTTTTCCCACAGTATGGCTTCAAGTTCAGACGCCACCTGTCCCTCGCCACACCTCCGCGCTACGTATCTATCAGCGGATAGTGATAACCCGTAGTGACACACGTTCCAAAGTGGGTCACTGCCTCTTTAACTTCCATCCCTGCTGCCACCAGACTGATAAAGGAAAGTCTCGGCTTGACTTTTGAATCCCTCTCCCTCTTCAAAACTTCTCCTGGTGCGTCTTTGTTCTGCACCGTTATGCTTTTTCCTGCCATGTTACCTCACCCCATGCTCATTATAACACTTTCTGCAAAGAACTATACTCACCCATAATTGTCATGCTGAACTTGTTTCAGCATCTCTGGTCATGGGATTCCGAAACAAGTTCGAAATGACACGAAGGGGGCTGAATAGTTACTAATGAGCAAAGTTGACAACTCGATATCCAACTGGGTGCAGAATTTCAAACCGCCCTCGACAGATGTCACATCGGGGTGTTAAACTTCAAATCAGCCAAGAACAGTGCACTTTTAAATCTTATCTAACAAGGGGGTTGACAAAAATATTATTTTGTGGTAGCCTTATAGTGGATTGATGTATC
>QLUN01000265.1 GCA_018725455.1 Chloroflexota bacterium | reverse complement strand
GGTATCGTGGGGCACTGAACCGATCACGATGTCACCGTCGCCGTCAAACTCGATCCACCCCCCGGGGTATTTGGGATCCGCGTGGTCGTCGGTCCACATCCGCCCCACAAGGTCGGGGTGGGCGATGTGAACTCCGGTGTCCAGCACGGCGATGCGTACTCCCGTGCCGTCGATCCCCTCCGCCCAGACCTCCGGGGCCCTAATTCTCGTCAGCCCCCAGGTGGGCGGCGGCGGCCCCTCGGTGACTTCCCCCTCTCCGGCAGGTTCCTCAGAAAATGGAAGTATGGTAACCTCAAAGTTGGGGAATACATCCTCAACCTCGCTGAACTTGAGGAACAGCAGGGGAAGGATTTGAGGGTCAACGCTTGCCAGAATGAGGTTATTGAGCCAGAAAGTGTTGAGCACCTCGGCGTCGTTAGCCTTCAACCACTCGATGATGGACGACTGGGTTGCGCTGGCGTGACCCCGAAGATTAGCCACCACCATATTGGTGGATAGTCCTCCGAGACGGGCACCGTCTATACCCTCTATCTCAATAAATACCTCTACTTTACCTACTGGTCGTTCACTAGCAGCCGCCGCTGCTATTACTTTAGCTATTGCTTTTTCTACAGCTACTGCTTTCTCTACCGGGCACTCACTAGCTACTGCAGCTGCTGCCGCTTGCGGAGCAGCCAAAATGGGAGCCAACCCGCTCAATACCAGAGCCAGCACCATAAGCAATGAAAGCCCGTAACTCGCCTTTTTCATCTGGAGATACTCCTTTAGTTATATTTACCCCTACGAGACTGTATAACCTTGTCTCCGATTTGAGTCCCTCTTTCATTTTATCGCAAGCTCTCACCTCCAACTATATTTCGGGGTGTCTGGCTCCCGCAGGCATTCCCCGAAACTCTCTTAATTCTTAAGACGCCCTCTTTACTCTACCCGTATTCTCAGAGGGGTTGTTCTGAGCAGAATTTGCTCGTCGTTCAACTCGAAGGGCACAGTAACCCCGGTTAAGTAAACATCACCAGTGGCTAGATCGATCTTTAAGGAGAGGACCTCAGACAATGTTCCATTAGCTGGAATATGACGAGGAGTGATAACCTGAAGAAACATCTTATCCTCGGACCAGCGCCATGTCCTTTCAGGACCTTCGATTATCAAATCGAACAATTGCGAGGTTTTGGTGGAGAAGGAGATTGGCTCAGGGGTAGTGTTTATTAGAGAAAGGGTAGCCCTCAGCTCCTCACCGGGCTGGTAAGTAACCCTGTCGAGCGATAGCTCCAATTTAAGCCCTCCCTTTATCGGCGAGAATGCGGTAATGATCTCCTCCACCGGAGCGGGGCAACCTGCTGTTAATACCAGCAGAACGATTAGCAGCGGCAAAACAGCCCACTTCTTCACCGCGATTTTCTCTCCTTTGAGCGACTCTCTGTTACAGTGGCGTAGATTCGCCGAACCTGCCGAGCATGATCTCGTTAATTATAAATCTACCACAAAATAATAAGCTGTGTCAAGCCCCTTAACACGCCTTCTTTTTCAGTTTGATCATCCCGCAGCGGCGGGCCTTATGCCGGCGACGGGTCTATCGCCCCTGCAAGCGCACCCGTAGAGGACGAAGGCCTTCGGCCTTCGGACCAGGTTAGAGGATGCGGCTACAAGGGGGACTCCTTAAATCATTGAAATTTCGTAACTACTCAGGTACCCTTATATGATTGGTAAGTTGACTACAGTCTACCACATGTGATCTAAACGGTCAAGTAATTTTGACTTGATTGTCATTATTCTCAAAGTAGTCTTGTCCCCGCGAAGGCGGGGAATGGAAAGCATAAGACATTTGGTCACTATTCCCCGC
>QLUN01000264.1 GCA_018725455.1 Chloroflexota bacterium | reverse complement strand
TTCGGGAGGTGAGAATCGGGGCCTTCCGAAACGCCGCCGATGTGGCAGCAAGCTTGGGGAAGATCATTGAGACGCCGCCGGCGCGGCCTTGATAATGCCCCACCGAGGCCGTGAACCTCAGACGTTACTGCCCCCTCTATCTCAGCATCATGCCTGGACCCTGAACCGGCTGAGGTGAGCCCTATGATGAGCTACTTCCGCTATTATAACGGATGTTCCATTTCGAGGGGCTCGCCAGATTCGGGAATACATGACTACATGATGGATTTCGTAAGGATTGAAAGGGCAATTTCGTATCTGGTTCGATGATTTTCACAGATACGTGCTGGAACATCCGTTATAATTGGACTGAACCTACCAAATAAACCGGCGCGCTGAGTCACAATCCATCTGTTTCGCAACAATTAGCCAAAATGTTGCCACTTCGAGAGTTGCGCTTATCTCCGCGCCTGGACATGGTATAATATTCCTGATAGGAGGTTATGCTTATGGGTATGATACATGGTGACGAGTATCGGGATAGCCTGAGGAGAGTCAACCCTGAAATCTACTATATGGGGGAGAAAATTAAAAGTGTAGTTGATCACCCTGCCTTCATCCCCCATGTCAATGCCGTCGCGCTAACTTATGAACTGGCTTGGGCCGCCGAGTTTGAAGAGTTGCTGACCACCAGGTCGCACTTAACCGGAGAGAAGATCAACTTCTTTACCCATGTCCATCATAGCCGCGATGACCTCGTGCAAAAAGTAAAGGCACTACGTGCCATGGGTCAACAGACGGGAAGCTGCTTTGCCCGCTGCGTCGGCCATGATGCCTTAAACGCTATCTATTCCGTGACCTACGACATGGACCAGAAAAATGGCACCGAGTATCACCAGAGGCTAATCAACTTGCTTAAAGAAGTGCAGGCGAAGGATTTATTTCCCTCGGGGGCGATGACTGATTCCAAGGGTGACCGGGGGTTATCACCCAGTCAGCAGGCCGACCCTGACCAATATGTCCGCATTGTGGAAAGGAATCGGGATGGCATTGTGGTCAGAGGAGCCAAGGTTCATATTACTGGTGCAGTAAATGCCCATGGTCACCTGGTAATGCCCACCACTTCGATGAAAGAGGCGGACGCCGACTATGCGGTTTGCTTCTATGTTCCGATAGATGCTCCCGGTTTGATTCACATTTTTGGTCGCCAGAACAGCGATGACCGAAAGTGTAGTGGCTGTACCATAGACCAGGGCAACTCGGAATACGGTATTGTGGGCGGTGAGGCACTGGTGATATTTGAAGATGTATTCATCCCATGGGAGAACGTTTTCATGTGTGGTGAGTACCACTTCACCTTCGATCTGGTGGAACGTTTCGCCACTGCCCATCGGCAGAACTACGGCGGTTGCAAGACTGGCCTCTCTGATGTCCTAATAGGAGCTACCTTGGCTCTTGCCGAGGCTCAGGGTACTGCCAAATCCACCCATATTAGAGATAAGTTAGTGGAGATGGTTCACCTTGCGGAGACTCTTTACTGCTGTTCCATTGCCTGCTCCTGCCAAGGATATGCTCTGCCGGCGGGCAATTTCATAGCTGACCCACTTCTCGCCAATGTGACCAAGCTGAATGTAACCCGCCACACGTATGAGATAGCCAGGTTGGCCCAGGATATTGCTGGTGGTATATTGGCCACCATGCCCTCCGAAATGGATTGGAGAAGTACCCATGTCGGCAAGTATGTCAACAAGTATATGAAAGGTGCGGCTGATGTTCCTGCCGAAACCAGGATACGCCTCTTAAGGCTGATTGAGGGAATGACCTGCGGCACTGCCCTAGCAGAGTCCATGCACGGCGCTGGTTCG
>QLUN01000263.1 GCA_018725455.1 Chloroflexota bacterium | reverse complement strand
CTGTCGCTTTTTGCCATTGTGATTGCCGCGTGCACCGCCATCCTATTGGCGCTCAGGTGGCGAGTTGCCAGTCTGCACAGATTGAGCATCCCTTACTCCATTGCCGCGACCGGCTTTGCCGGCATGGCCTTCGACCTGATTCTTATCTTTGCCTTTCAGGTGCTGTTTGGCTTTGCCTTGCACTGGATCGGGCTCCTGATAGCTGCATTCATGGCGGGTGTCGCTGGGGGTGGTTTTGTAATGACCGCACTCCTGGCCCGAATCAAAAACGATCGTGTCTCCTTTATCAAGCTGGAGATAGCAGTGGGTCTCTTTGCTGCAGCTCTTCCGCTGGCTCTTCTTGCCATCGCTCCTTATCTGGACAACCCGGTAATATTTATTATCGGGCAAGTGACATTTCTTGTGTTAGCGTTCCTTGCCGGCGCGTTTATCGGCCTAAAGTTCCCCCTGGCAAATAAAATCTATTTAGCCCGCTCGCCCAATTTGAGTCGAACAGCCGGTCTGCTCTATGGCTCCGACCTTGTCGGCGGGTGGTTCGGGGGCATAGTCGCCGCAGTTATACTGTTGCCCGTTTTAGGGCTGGTAGGGACCTCTCTAGTGGTAGTTATGATTAAAGCAAGCAGCCTCATCATATTGACCACGGCAAATAAAGAGTTGGTGTAACTACTCCGGTTGTCAGGCTCATGATTGAGGTGTGTCGCATCCTGGATGCAACCTCCACTGATTTGCGCTCTTCATAAGTAGTTGCAACTGGAGAAAGGAGGTGCTTTTATGACTAACCTGCAATAGGATGTCTTATAGAGCCCATCATGTCAAACCTTAAGGAAAAAAGGAGCGCCCCAGAAAGGGAAGGAGAGGCAGAAGGAAGGCGTATTCTGAAGCACTCTTCATTATCCTGATGGTAATGAAAGACCTTTCGGGGAAGTCAAACAACGGGATTGGAAGAGCGATCAAAAGAGGGGGCTTCCACCTTCTTTTGCAGGACAAAATCCCTCAAGGAGGACGATAAATAGGAGGCTCTCTGGTAACGATGCAATGATGGAAGCCTTTCTCAAAAGGGTTATATGGAGGCGTATCCAGAAGCTTGTCTTATTGCCCAAAACGGTCATCATAGATAACACGGAGCTTGCCCCTGATCCAGAGGAAGAATTTTGACCAATGCTCTATTTTGTTAAAGTAACGTTGTAGTGATATTTACACCATGGAACCCCTCCATCCATCATCGGAGGAGAATCTGTCATGATCCATTGCGACCAGCTTAGCAAGACCTATATCCTGCGAGACCGTCCCTCCTTCTTCCGCCGGGGGAACATCCGCCGCATAGAAGCACTGAGAGGGGTTTCATTGACTGTCCCCACGGGCGGGCTGGTCGGGCTTCTCGGTCCAAATGGTGCAGGAAAGACTACTTTGCTTAAGATACTCGCCACTTTACTTGTCCCCACCTCAGGACAAGCAACGATTGCCGGGGTGAATGTGCTCGCCCATCCTCGCCAGGCGCGAAAACTCATCGGTCTGGTGCTGGCCGGGGAGCGCACCATGTATTGGAAGCTGACCGGCAGAGAGAACCTGCATCTCTTTGCCGGCCTGTATGACGTCCCCGGACGCGTTGCCAAAAAACGGGCTGCCCAACTTCTGGAACAGGTGGGGTTGCGGGAATTCGCCGATACCCCGGTCGAGAAATACTCTTCCGGAATGCACAAGCGGCTTGCTCTGGCCAAAGCGTTCATTCATGAACCGCTGGTGCTCATCCTGGACGAGCCAACGACCGGCCTCGATGTGGGCGGAAAGCGCGAGGTATGGCAATCACTGAAACGTATGCGAGAAGAGACGAAAGTCACCATACTCC
>QLUN01000262.1 GCA_018725455.1 Chloroflexota bacterium | reverse complement strand
CCTGTGCCATTACCTTGGTCGCCATGATCACCCCGGCTTTGCTTATGGAGTAGATGGGCAATATGCCTGGGGTAATCCCCTCCACCGAGGAAATATTGATAATCTTACCTCCCCCGTGTTCCCTCATTACCCTGGCCACCGCCTGGCTGAGAAAGAACAGCCCCTTCAAGTTGAGGTTCATAACGGAGTCCCAGGCGCGTTCCCCTACGTCCAGCGCGGGATCCATCACCGGGTTGGTTCCAGCATTGTTCACCAGGATATCAATCCGCCCAAACCCCGTCTTGACCTGCTCGACCAGATTATTTATCTCCTCCAGCCGACCCACATGCGCCGCTACTGCCAGAGATTTCCTGCCCAGTCCCTTTATCTCTTCAGCTACCCTCTCCAGGTCCGGAAGTTTCCGGCTGGCTATCGCCACGTCTGCCCCCGCTCGGGCAAGCCCCAGGGCAGCGGCCTTTCCAATGCCGCGGCTACCGCCGCTTACCAGAGCCACTTTACCTTCGAGAGAGAAATCCATTTCCTGATCCAGCCAGGCCAGCACCACGTAGTGCCGGGGTTTATCCTCGACAAAGCAGGCGGGGGACAAGCCCCCGCGCTACTGTCAGTTATAGGGTCAGTATATGATTCACCGCATGAATCACCCCGAGTTCCCCTGTCTTCTTATTCCTCCCTCATAAACGGGTAACGATAATCCTTTGGTGGCACAAAGGGTTCCTTGGTACAGCGCGGCGACACCCATCTCAGCAGGTTGAGCATGCTTCCCGCTTTATCATTCGTACCAGATGCGCGGCTGCCACCGAAAGGTTGCTGACCGACGACCGCTCCGGTGGGTTTGTCATTGATATAGAAGTTGCCGGCGGCATGAAGAAGTGTCCTTGAGGCCAGGCTTATCGCTTCGCGGTCTCTGGCATGAATAGCACCGGTGAGCCCGTAGGGAGAGGTTGCATCGCAGAGCTCGAGAGTCTCCTCAAATTTGCTATCCTCGTACCTGTAGAGGGTGATCACCGGGCCAAAAATCTCTTCCTCCATGGTCCTGAAATGCGGGTCGCTGGCAACAATAACCGTAGGCTCGATGAAATATCCCCGGGAGTTATCGCTGCCACCACCAACCAGGATCTCGGCATCGGAAGAGTGTTTGGCGTAGCTGATATATTCAGTGATAGAAGCGAATGCAGCTCTATCGATCACCGCATTTACGAGGTTGGTAAAATCCCGCACATCTCCCATCTTGATAGTATTGATGGTCTCGACAAACAGTTCCGTAACTGCTGGCCAGATGGATGAGGGAATATACGCCCTCGATGCGGCGGAACATTTCTGCCCCTGATACTCGAAAGCCCCTCTGACCATCGCCGTATTCAGCACTTCGAGATCAGCGGTAGGGTGGGCAAAAACGAAGTTCTTCCCCCCGGTTTCACCGACGATTCTGGGGTATGTGCGATAGGAGGTGATATTATCTCCCACCATTTTCCACATCTCTTGAAAGACGGCCGTACTTCCGGTGAAGTGAATCCCCGCCAACTTCGGGTGCTTAATACCAACCGGACCTAGATCCGCTCCGGACCCAGGAACAAAGTTTATCACCCCATCAGGCAACCCTGCTTCCTGGAAGAGCTTCATCAGATAGTAATTTGAGAATACCGCGGAAGAGGCCGGTTTCCAGACAACGGTATTACCCATCATGGCTGGTGCCGTAGACAGGTTCCCTCCGATAGCAGTGAAATTGAACGGCGTAACCGCAAGGACAAAACCTTCAAGGGGACGCTGTTCCAGCCGATTCCACTGCCCTTTGGAGGAAAACGGCTGCTGCTCATAGATCATTTCCATGTACTTCACGTTGAAGTTCAAGAAATCTGTGAGC
>QLUN01000261.1 GCA_018725455.1 Chloroflexota bacterium | reverse complement strand
GCAGAAGAACCCGTGGGGGGGGAATTGGGGGGTAATGACCGTATCTCTTGGGAACGTCACCGTTGGTGCTTCGGCGGCCAATTTCACCGCTCTCGCTTATGATGGAGTGCCGGAGGTGGTCCGCTTGCAGGTAGATAGGGCCATGGATGACAGGAGTCCAGGCACGGGCGCAGTGCAGACGTTTCCCCCGGCCGCCCTCGGGGCGGCCGGGCGCCTCATAATCATCATCGGCCCGATGCATTAAGCCAAACCACGAGAAGGTGGGGAAAATGGAGCGGGGTTTTAGGACCCCGCTCCATTTGTTGGCTAGAATTTAATCGCCTTGTGGAAGCGATCTCCCCACATCGATCGCTGTTGGGCAAGGCCTCCCACAGGGAGTGTCACTTGTGGTAGAGGTTTCCAACCTGGATTCGGGGGTGAACCAGCTTCTGCCGTGCCGGGGATAAACCCCGGTGCTAATGGCTGAAAGCTGACGGCTGTAAGCCTCTGCCGTGCCGGGGATAAACCCCGGCGCTACGTCGCAAACGTAGCAAACCCCGCAGCGCCGGGGCTCGTCCCCCGCCCCTCCCCTGCCGGGGATAAGCCCCGACGCTGATAGCTGAATGCTGACGGCTGAACGCTTATATTCAGGCCCTACGACGGCGAGTCCGCACCGCGCTCTCGAAAAATGACCACCTCAGGGTTGCGATAGGCCACCTCAAGAGGCCCCTTCACCCGGAAATCCCCCCGAAGGAAAAGCACGTAGAGAGGATTCTCGATAACAAGAGGTTTGGTTCCGGGGATGCCCTCCCTTCCCCTGAGAGCTGCTTCGGCTATCACGGGGTAGATGTCCATCTCCAACGTGGAGAAGACGAAATAGTCCGCCCCGTATTTCTCCATCACCCGAATCACCTCGTAAGGGTCATCGGTAACATAGGCCAGCCCGATGTCCCGCAATCTTTCCTCGCACCAGCCATGAAATCCGTTGTCCACCACCGGTCTCCTCTGCCCCAGCGCCAGAATCCAGTAGCCATAATCCCACCAGCTCATCACCACGGCATCTTCCTTGGTCTCCTCCCTCAAAAAAGTCAGCGCAGACTGCCAGTTCTCATCAGGGGCCATCATGCGGTGAGTCCCGAGGTTATAGGCCCCCAGGAACGAGGAGATGAGCAAAACATAGACCAGGCCCACGGCAACAAAGGCTTGAGGATATCTAAAGACGGGGCGGGAGGACCAGGGCTTGAAGAGGAAGGCCAGCCCCAGTCCGCAAAGGATGCAGACGGCGGGAATAGCCGAAATCAGGATCCTCTCGGCGAAGAGGCTCAGGATAAGCAATCCCATGAACCAGCTCAGGCAGAGGAGGTCTCCCTCGCGGCGTTTGAGCAGCGCTATAAGGAGTCCGATGGCCAGGGGGATGAGGAAGAAGTGGTAGCGAACAACAATGTCGGGGACGGTTAATGGCTGCAATTCCGCGATGGGCATCTCGAATGCGGCAGCCTCCTCCACCCCCGGCAGACGCTGAGCGATTGTCTGAACGCTCCAGGCGGCTCTGGAGAGAAAGGCGCTGAGGCTCTCGCCGGCGAGCTCGAACAGGCCGCTCAAGCCGACAACCACTGAGAAAAGGCGCCAGGGAGATTCCCTCACAGCGGTTGCCCCTCTGGCAACAACCCCTGGAGAAACCCCGGGGGATCTCCCCAGGACGCCGGCCTAGCATCAGCATTCGCCTCGGTCCGCTCTCCCACCTCCCCATCACCTGAATTCCTGGGCCCAGCGGTTCTCAGAAATCCTTTCCCCAGAAGAGTCACAAAAAAGACCGCCAGGATGAACAGCAAGAGCCATCTACCAACCCATACCCACTGCCGAAATACGAGCTCCCCGATTCCGGCCA
>QLUN01000260.1 GCA_018725455.1 Chloroflexota bacterium | reverse complement strand
CTAAATTGAAGCTAAGCCAATCCCACCTCAAAGCTAGTCCAAAAACCAAACTGTAGAACTTCTGTCTGAGGTGGTCCCCGAAATTTGGACAGGTGGTTAACACTACAACGCCAGTTAGTTGACACTGGGTTAGTCATGGTGTATACTCCTGAAAAACAACAGGGGGTGTGCCATGACGGAGAACGATTTGAGAGAGCTGATGCCTCAATTGAAGGCATATCACGGTCGGTTTCACGGTTTCTTTTGTCGCTCTGAAGGCAGAAAATGGAGCATGAAATATTTGCAGGGTCTGATGATGCCTATTAAGCGAAAGAACGTGGAGAACATTGCAGAGGAAGTGGGTGCGCCACCCCGGAAACTGCAGGAGTTTTTGAGTGATTCTCCCTGGAATGACGAGGGATGTATTGAAGAGCACCAGCGCTTTGTGGGCGAGCTGTTTGGCGCCCCAAACGGCGTTGTGATTTTCGATGATACGGGTTTTCCCAAAAAGGGCGATAAATCTGCGGGCGCGGGAAGACAGTATTCCGGCACAACGGGCAAGACGGACAATTGCCAAGTTGGGGTGTTCATGTCTTATGCGTCTGTTCATGGTCATACTCTGGTAGATCGGCGGCTGTATATCCTGTCTCAGTGGTTTGAAGAGATTGCCTTGGGGAGAAGGGAGAGATCGGGCATCCCTCAAGATGTTCAATTCAAGACGAAGATTGAACTGGCCATGGAGATGCTGGACAGGGCCAATGAGAGAGGTCATTTGCTGTTTCAGTGGGTCAGCGGGGACTGTGCCTACGGGGATGCCCATGAGTTTCGGAAGCACGTTGCAGGCATGGGGAAATGGTATTGTTTTGAAGTCTATTACGACACCCATGTCTGGACGGATGACCCGGCCTGGAAAGTGCCGCTGGTTATGAAGAACAGGCGGGGAAGAAAACTGAAGCATCCGAAACCGACGGAGGACTCTCCGCCTGCCGTGACTGCATCGTCTCTCGTATCTTCTATTCCTGACAATCAATGGCAGCAGATATGTCTGCGTGAAGGAGACAAGGGGCCGAGGGAGTTTGAATTTGCTCGCCTGCGGGTCTTTGAGAAATGGAACAGGAAACCGGGACCGGCTTCCTGGTTGATGATCCGGAGATCTATACAAACAGGAGATAGAGAGATCAAGTTTTACCTCTCCAATGCCCCGGAAACCATCTCCATCTCCGAAATGCCCTGGGCAGGATGTCAGCGCTGGAGCATCGAGGTTGACTTCAAACTGGCCAAGGGTGAAGTCGGGCTCGACCACTACGAACTGACGAAATATCGGGGCTGGTATCACCATATCACTCTCTCGATGCTTGCCCTTGCATTCCTGAAGGCCGTGCAACTGCAATGGGGGAAAAAATGTGTGTCGGCCACTGTTCCTGAAATCCCAAGGCTCTTGGAGGTGGTTCTTCCAAGAATCACATGGAGACCTCAAGACGTGATCGCTTGGTTTATGAAGCAGCGGCGTAACAAAGAAAAATCCAGAAACTCTTAATAAGAACAAATGGCTGAAGAATCACCCTGCATAAACTATAATAACCGGCGTTGCAGTGTTAAGAGCGGGTTCTGCTCCTATAATGAATACGGAATAGGAGGAGAACATGAAACAGAACCGAAGAAAGCACACCCCATCGTTCAGAGCCAGGATAGCCCTGGAAGCATTAAAAGGTGAAGAAACAATAGCCGAACTGGCCAGCCGGTTTGAGGTTCACCCGAGCCAGATTCGCAAATGGAAGAATTCTCTGGCTGAGGGCGCTGCCGGCATCTTCGGCGGTGACCAAGCTCAGAAAAAGAAGGATGACGCCAGCCTCGTTGCCCATTTGTACCAGCAGATAGGCCAACTCAAGGT
>QLUN01000026.1 GCA_018725455.1 Chloroflexota bacterium | reverse complement strand
ATATACCAGAAATGATGAGCGATGTCAATATGCCGAATTGAGCACTACAGCCACGCCTCGAGGCTAACAATCCCTTATTTCACCCCCTCCCCAAAGCCAAATCAACTTCCCTCAGCCACCCAGAATGGCTTGGGCTCGGCTACATTTTAGGTGACTCAACGACCTCTTGCAATGAAGAGGTTTTGGTGCTATAATTATATAAAGGAGGGCTTATGTTTGAGACATTAAGGGCGATCATTTCAAAGGCAGATGCAGATTACGCCGATATTCGCTACGAAATACTCAAAGAGACGAGGGTTATCTTCAACGGTGCCGAATTAGGGGAGATTGGCTCAAATACGACCGATGGATACGTATTGCGGGTGCTAAAAAACGGGGGCTTATCCACTATAGCCTTCACTAAAGAGAGCGATGCCGAAAAAGCGATCGAGAGCGCCCTGGAAAATGCCCTGCTGTTATCCCGGAACATAAAAGAGCCGGTCGTGTTCGCCACGACCAATCCAATAAAAGGCACTTTTTTGCCTCCGCTCAAGGAGGACCCGCGAAGGATTTCGATCGCCGAAAAGTTGGATTTGACCCGGCACTACAACAACATACCCCTGAAACACGAAGGGATCAGCACGACCAACCTCGAGTATCAGGAGGCTACACGGGAAAAGTATTTTGCAAGTACCGAGGGAAGCGAAATCCGAGAGGATCTGGTTACCACAACGATAAACGGGCTAATTACCAGCAAGGACGGAAATCTCATTCAGAATGTGCGAGTAGGGACGGGGGGAAGTACTGGATTCGCCATACTTAGAGATCGGGAGGAGGAATTCGAGAGGAAAACGGGGATTGCCCTCGACCTTCTGAGGGCCATGCCGGTGAAGGCCGGGATCTACAATGTAATACTCGACCCCGATATGGCCGGGGTCTTTACTCACGAGGCATTCGGGCACTTCTCTGAGGCCGATCTTGTCGAGGATAACCCCACGATGAGAGAGAGGATGCGAATCGGAGTAAAATTGGGGAACAAGGTGCTCAGCATCATCGATGACCCCACGATCCCTGGCCAGTTAGGCTTTTACAAGTACGATGACGAAGGTGTAACGGCCAGACCGGTTCAGCTCTTGAAAGATGGGATTCTGGTGGGCCGCCTGCATTCGAGAAGGACGGCGGCCTCTTTTGGGGAGCCCCTTAGTGGCCACTCTATTGCCGAGGACTACCGTTTCGCCCCCATTATAAGGATGGGAAACATCTTTATCCAGCCGGGAACCAGTAGCTTGGGGGAACTTCTTGAAGAACTTGCTGATGGGTTGTATATCCTGGACGCCAAGGGAGGGCAGACCAGCGGGGAGAACTTCACATTCGGCGCTCAGTATGCCTACCGGATCAAGAACGGCAGACTGGGGGAAATGATTCGTGATATCAACATCTCGGGGAATCTGTATAACACCCTGCAAAACATCACCGCGGTAGGAAACGACCTGGTGCTGCGTGAAACCGGAGGATGCGGCAAAGGGCAAACGAACATTCGTTCCTGTATGGGCGGACCACACATACTTGTCAAAAGCGTTGTCATCGGAGGTGCCTGATGGAAGAATTACTTGAAATCGCCCGGAAGGTCAGTGATAAAGCGGAGATCTACTCGCTGGAGCGGACGGTCGATTCCGTCTCGTTCGAGAATGCGAAGCTCAAGGATATCGGAAGCTCGCTGCAATCGGGGATTTCCCTGAGAATAATAAAGGAGGGAAAACTCGGATTCGCATTTACCAGAAACCTGATCGATGCTAAGGAATTCGTGCAAAACGCCCTCGATTCTCTGAGGGTTGAGGCGGATTTCGACCTCCCCGTTACGCGGGATCTGGCTCAACTGGATACTTACAATCCCGCTATCGAGAGCCTCACCAATACCACTATCGTGGATGAGTGCAACAGGATCTGTGAAATACTGGCCCCCAGAACAAGTGGACAGATCAACATACATGCCGGACGTACGACATCGAGGGTGCGGCTCATAAACAGCAATGGAACCGACCTTTCGTCGAGGTCATCTCAATACTATTGCCACACCGCAATTATGTATCCCGGCTCCTATTCCTCGATAAGCCGATTGGTGGTTTTCAAGGGTTTTGAGAAAACACCCGACGAACATCTGAACTTTATTCTCCACACCTACAATAAGTCGCTGGAAGAGGTGAGTCCCCGCGGCGGGAAGATGAAGGTGCTTTTCCTGCCGGATACCATGTATGGCCTGATCTGGAGACTTCAGAGCGCCACCAATGGAAAGAACATCTACGAAAGGAAGTCGCCGGTCTCGGAGAAATTGGGGGAGGAGATATTCGACCGTCAACTCACCATATATAACGACCCCCTCAATGATGAAATGCCCGGCGCCCGGAGCTTTGATGACGAAGGAACACCCTGCCAATATTTTCCAGTAGTTGAGAACGGCGTGTTAAGGAATTTCTACTATGATCTGCACTACGCCGACAAACTGAAGGCAAGTCCGACCGGGCATGGGTTCAGGAGTGCGATGTGGGGCGGTGATGCGATCACCACAAAACCCACCCCGTCTCTGGCTCACCTCTTTATCAAGCCCGGCGATAAGTCTCTCCCCGAGCTTATAGAGTCGATCGATCGCGGCATCATCATCGCTGGTGTGCTCGGCGCCCACAGCGGTAACATCCCGAATGGTGATTTTTCAATGGGCCTTAGCCCCGGACTATACGTGGAGAAGGGCGAGATAGTGGGGAATGTAAAGGACGCCATGGTAGCGGGCAACATCTATGAGGTGATGAAAAACGTGCTGGCGATAGAAGACACCCTCTACCCGGCAATGATGGGAACCTTCCCGGCGATATTGTTCGACGGTGTGAGCGTAGCCACTAAATCATAGGCAGACGAAACTAAGGAAAGAGGGGGCAGAATGAAAGCCCTCGGCATAGCGTTTAGTGCGAGAAAAGAGGGGAATTGCCTGAAGTGCGTGGAATACTGCCTGGACAAATTTAAACAATATGGCTTTGAAACGGAAATCATAAATGCTTTCGAGCTCGAAATTAAACCTTGTAGTCATTGCGATTATGAATGTTGCGCTAACAAAAAATGCCCGATACAAGATAATGTACCAGAAATTTATGAAAAATGCGAGAAGGCTACCGCGCTAATTTTCGCAATCCCGACTTATGGTGGGCACCTTTCATCCCTATATTTTGCCTTTCGTGAACGAGCACCAGTACCAAGTCCCAAAACTTTTGCGGAATACCGCGAAAAAATATTGAGGAAGATCAATTTCATAATCATTGGCAATATCGGAGCAGGTGGAGAAATGGCTGTTCACGAAGCACTCTACAATTTAGAGAACCTTAATTTACCGAACCTTGATTTCTGGCCAGAAACACTTCTGCTCTCCGCAAGAGAGTATGATAGACTCTCCTTCAACGGTGATTTAATTGAGGTCCCTGAAGTGAGGAAACGACTTGATACGTTTGTGGAGATGATATTAAAAAATGTGGAGAAACGACGGTCGGCATCGCCTAACATGACATAAAAGGTTCGTGCCTTACGGCACTCGCCCAAATTTTTGCTTCGAAAACAGCTCCGCTACGTAGCAGGCAGGACGAATTGGGAGACTGCACGCGAAAAATCTCACCCATCTGATCCCTGAGGCGGGGGTGGTAGCGGTTGCCGACGTTCGCCGAGAGGTTGCTGCGAGTTGTGCAACTAAGTTCGGTATCCCCAAGGCTTACACAGAGCATGGCCCAATCCTGGGGGATCCCGGGATCGACGCTGTGCTTATCTGCTCAAGCACTGATACCCACGTTCAGATCATTGAGCAAGCAGCCGAGGCGGGGAAGGACTTTTTCAGCAGTCTTTCTTAGAATGGTAGAATGGATATTCTAGCCGGTCTCAATCCCGCCCAAAGGGCAGCAGTGGAATGCGTCGAAGGGCCGCAACTGGTCGTTGCTGGCCCCGGAAGCGGCAAGACCCGCGTCATCGCTCATCGCATTGCTTACCTCATTGAGGTCTGTGACGTAAGTCCCCATCGTATCATGGCGGTTACCTTTACCAACAAGGCAGCCCGGGAGATGAAGGAGCGCGTCTGCCGTATGCTCGGCGATCAGGCGGACGAGATCACGCTGGGCACATTCCATGCTATTTGCGCTCGCATCCTGCGGCGGGAGGCGAATCACATCGGCTTGGAACGGAGATTCGTAATTTATGACGACGCCGACCAGATGAGCCTCATTGACCGCTGCATCAAAGATTTGAGTCTCGATCCCCGGCAGAATCCCCCGCAGGCGATAAAGTCGGCCATATCCTCAGCTAAGGCAAGGCTTCTAGGGCCAAAGGAGTATATAAGCCGAAATTACTTCGAGGAGGTGGCCAAGAGAGTCTACGAGCTCTATCAGAGGATGCTCATCGAGAGCCGGGCGCTGGATTTCGACGATCTCCTGATGCAAACGGTTTGCCTCTTCAGAGATCACCACAATGTTCTGTCAGAATACCAATCCCGCTACTTGCACGTCATGATCGACGAGTTTCAGGATACCAATATGGCCCAATATGCTCTGGCAAGGCAGATGGCAGGTAAGCACCGCAATATTTGCGTGGTCGGGGATCCCGACCAATCGATATACTCCTGGAGATTTGCCGACCTGCGTCACATCATGGACTTTGAGCGTGACTATCAGGGTGCCAGGGTGGTGTTTCTGGAGCAAAACTATCGCTCTACTCAGACCATTCTGGCGGCCGCCTCTCATCTCATTTCACGCAACAAGAGACGCCGGGGGAAAGCGCTCTATACCCAGAATGGTGGTGGAGTGCCCATCGGTATCGTGGAAACCTATGACGAGCAGGAAGAGGCCCAATTCGTAGTCGGTGAAATCGAGAGTTTAATAAGCGATCATGACCATAGCGCGGGCGATTGTGCGGTGATGTATCGAACTAATGCCCAGTCTCGGGCGATTGAAGAGGCGTTCGTTCGCTATGGACTTCCCTATAAGCTGGTGGGTGCTACCCGTTTCTTCGAGCGTCGTGAGGTTAAGGATCTCCTCTCGTATCTCAGGCTGATCAACAATCCCTACGATAGCGTGAGCCTGGCTCGGATAATTAACGTTCCACCGCGAGGAATCGGGCAGCGCACTATGGCCAAGCTTTCGGAGTGGTCTCGCAGCAAGGAGATACCGATTTACTCTGCTCTGAAGCTCATCACTAATGGAGAGGAAACCGCACATTCAGCCCGGAGCATTCAGATTCTGAACGGATTCACCGCCATGCTTGATGAGCTCATAATAGCAGGGGGTCAGGGATCAGGGATCAGGGATCAGGGGGGCTGCCAACTGCAAACTGCAAACTGCCAACTCGACTTGGTCGGCCTGTTCGATATGCTTCTGGAGCGTATCGGATACAAGGAGTACATTCAGGCTGGCGATGAAGGGGATGAGAGATGGGGCAACGTCCTTGAGCTCCGGGGGATGGCAGGTGAGTACAATGATCTTGAACCTCAAGATGCCCTGGCGGCTCTGTTGGAACGAGTGGCCCTGGTTTCCGATGTAGATGATCTAGTGGAGAGGATTGAGGTGGTCACGCTGATCACCCTGCATCAGGCCAAGGGATTGGAGTTCCCGGTGGTCTTTATCGTGGGTATGGAAGAAGGGATTCTGCCCCACTTCCGTTCTTTTGCCGACCCGGAACAGATGGAAGAAGAGCGGCGGCTGTGCTATGTGGGGATAACCCGAGCTAAGGAAAGGGTGTATCTGGTTTATGCCTTTCGCCGTAGTCTGCATGGGAGGAGCCAGCCGAATCCGCCCTCTCCCTTCCTGAAGGATATCCCCGCGCATTTGGCAGTTTACAACTCGAATCGGCAGACAATCAGTCGGCAGTCGGCAGTCGGCAGTCCCGGGGGGGGGCGGGGGACTATCGACTATCGACTATCGACTGAGCTCAAGGCTGGCGACAGGGTTCATCATGCCAAATTTGGTGACGGAGTGGTGGTCAATTCTCTTGCCATCAGTGGTGACCGTGAGGTTACCGTGACCTTCCGAGGGGGGGTGGGGGTGAAGAGGCTACTGGTAAGCCTGGCCCCGCTGGAGAGACTATCATGAGATTAGCCCGATTTGATGGTCGTGCTGCCGATGAGCTCCGCCCCGTGCGGATCACCCTGGGGTTTCAGAGGTACGCTGAGGGATCGGCATTGATTGAGCTGGGTGAAACCAGGGTGATTTGTGCCGTCAGCGTAGAGGAGCGAGTCCCTGCTTTTCTCAAGGGAACTGGCTCTGGCTGGATAACGGCGGAGTACGGGATGTTGCCCCGATCAACTCAGAGCCGTATTCCCAGAGATAGAACCGGAGGGAGGAATTACGAAATTCAGCGCCTTATCGGCCGTTCACTTCGGGGGGTGGCCGATCTTGAGGCCCTCGGCGGGCGGACATTCGTTGTGGATTGCGATGTTCTTCAGGCGGATGGCGGAACCCGAACAGCGGCTATCACCGCGGCGTATATCGCCCTATCCCAGGCATTCCATACCTTAAGGGAGAGGGGCGAGCTTCGGCGCTCCCCCTTCACGGGTGCGCTCGCCGCCACCAGCGTAGGCGTGGTTGACGGCGTGCCGTTGCTCGATCTTTCCTATGAGGAAGACTCCCATGCAGAGGTTGATTTCAACATCGTGATGAACGATGCCGGCGAGTTCATCGAGGTTCAGGGGACTGCCGAGGGCAAGGCCTTTTCCAAGGGGACCATTGACTCCCTGCTTGCCCTGGCGGGGAAAGGAATCCAGGAGCTCCTCCAGATTCAGAGAGCGGCAATCGAAGGGCTGCGGTAATGGCAGATGTTCGACCCTTCCGCGGGATCCTTGCTCTCTAACCTTGAACCATGAACCCTGGAACTTTGAACCGGAGTACTGGAAACCCGCCTTCGGCAGAATTGCTCTCAGTCTCTCGACCACGACATCGATATCCGACTCGGTCACCCATTCCAGATGCCCGATACGGAATATCTTTCCCGCCAGTTTCTGCTGCCCTCCAGCAAGGATGATCTCGTGTTCCTCGCGGAGAGAATTATAATGATTTCTGCAATTGACTATAAGTATAGTCAAAAAACGTGGCACGGTCAAGCCTCAAAATTCATGGCCTTTACAAAGGTGCGTCGATGTGTCATAGTAATAATTGAGATTGAGAGTATCCAATGAAATATTCCGAGTTTCTCTTTGTTGACTTCGAGAACGTTCAGACGTTTGATATTTACAGTCTGAATGATGGCATTAAGGTCTACATATTCGTTGGAAATCAACAGAAGAAGATTCCTTTCGATCTGGTCGCCTCAGCTCAGAAACGTGGCGAATCGCTAGAATGGATTCAGGTCAGCGCGCAGGGAAGGAATGCCCTCGACTTCCACATTGCGTTCTATCTGGGCGAGCTAAACCAAACGACTGCCAACGGCTTGAAATTCACAGTTCTCTCCAAGGATACCGGATACGACCCGCTGGTGCAGCACCTTTCACGGCTCGGTCGGCAGTGCCGTAGGATAAACAGTCTCAGGGAGATTGCGAAGGATGCCAGAGAGGAATTGGAGGATCCGGATACGCAACGGATCATCACCAATCTGGCTAAGATCAACAAGTCTAAGCGACCTCGAACCCGTAACACCCTCTCCAAGCACATTATGACCGTTCTTCGTGGCGAGGCCACGGCGGAAAAGGTAATCGGTATCATAGATAATCTCTTCGTGATGAACAAAGCATCCGAAAGAAACGGAAGACTAATCTACAATCTGTAGAAGGGATAAGGGATAGGGGATAATCCCTAACCCCTACCGGAGAGCGGAGGTTCTCTGTTCTGGAAACTGCCGAAATAGCCCGGAAGATAATAGATGCCGCCTTGAATAAGCAGGCCTCTGACATTCTCTTGCTTGATCTGAGAGATGTCTGCAGGTTTACGGATTACTTTGTCATCTGCAACGGTGAGAGCGAACGCCAGTTGCAGGCTATTTGTGATGAGATCGACCAGGTGCTAGCCAAAGAACATGTCTCTCCGCGCCGGCAGGAGGGAAGCATAAGCTCCGGATGGATCATTCTGGATTTGAGCAACATCGTGGTCCACATCTTTTCCCCCGAGCAGCGCGAGTTTTATGCCCTGGAGAAAATGTGGGACAGGGGCGCCACGGTGGTCAAGATTCTATGATCCAGTGATCGATGTCCCGCTCGTAAGAGATCACTTCCTGTGGCGAGAAGAACAATCCGATCTCCCTTTCGGCGTTCTCCGGCGAATCTGACCCGTGTACTAGATTACGCCCGATCTCCACCGACAGGTCGCCTCTGATCGTTCCGGCGCCGGCGCTGGCAGGGTCGGTCTCCCCCATGGTTCTTCGAGCCACATCCACAGCTCGTGGACCCTCGAAGATGACCGCGATGATCGGGGCCGAGGTGATATAAGCAACCAACTTCTCGAAGAACGGCTTACCGAGGTGAATGGCATAGAGTCTTTTTGCGAGGGCTGCATCCATTTGAATCATCTTCAGTGCCACTATCTTCAGTCCCCGCCGCTCAAAACGGGAGATGATCCCCCCTGCCAGGCCTCTTTGCATGGCATCTGGTTTGACCAGCACCAGAGTTCTTTCCATTAGTGGCTCCTTTTAACCCAGATAATGCATGAACGACTATTTGGTCTTTAAAACCACTATCTAAAGTGTCTCCTTTCAGCTACAATAGTAGCAGAGAATGAGTTGCACCAAAAAGGTGCAAGAAAGGAGACACCATGAACAGAATAACAGCCCGAGAAAAGGTTGTCAACGATGGTGCAGTTGAGACACAGTTTACAGGTAAAAACCTGACGTCGGTAGGAAGGATAAATCTGTTCCTGCGAGGGGACTCTGGCTTTTTCGATGACAAGTTCTTGAACAATCTAGAGAGGAGATCGAAAAGATGAGAGGGGGATAGAAGCGCTTACGTTTACCTGATTGAAAGCGAAAGGTGAGACCGACAATATCTGGGACTCCCA
>QLUN01000259.1 GCA_018725455.1 Chloroflexota bacterium | reverse complement strand
GGTAGGGGAGCATTGTATTAAGGCTGAAGCCTGACCGAAAGGACAGGTGGACTGGATACAAGAGAGAATGCCGGTATAAGTAGCGAGAGGGTGGTGAGAATCCACCCCGTCGAAAACCTAAGGTTTCCTGAGGAAGGTTCGTCCACTCAGGGCCAGTCGGGACCTAAGCCGAGGGCGAAAGCCGTAGGCGATGGACAATCGGTTGATATTCCGATACCACCTATATGCGTTAAGGACAAGCAGTGACACAGGAGGATGACTGAAGCGGGTTGATGGTAGAGCCCGTCCAAGCGTCGAGTCTTAAGAGCGAGTGAAGCACCGTTCTTTATAAGGATGAGGCGTGATGGGGACCGAAATTTAGTAGGGAAGTCAGGTAACTCACACTGGCAAGAAAAGCTGCTAATCAGCATATGGGTGCCCGTACCGCAAACCGACACAGGTAGGTGAGGAGAGAATCCTAAGACGAGCGGGATAACCCTTGTTAAGGAACTCGGCAAAATTACCCCGTAACTTCGGGATAAGGGGGGCCGCGCGAGCGGCCGCAGAAAATAGGCCCAAGCGACTGTTTAGCAAAAACACAGGTCTCTGCCAACTCGAAAGAGGAAGTATAGGGGCTGACGCCTGCCCAGTGCTGGAAGGTTAAGGGGAGATGTGAGAGCATTGAACCGAAGCCCCAGTGAACGGCGGCCGTAACTATAACGGTCCTAAGGTAGCGAAATTCCTTGTCGGGTAAGTTCCGACCCGCACGAATGGCGTAACGACTTGGGCGCTGTCTCAACAAGGGACCCGGCGAAATTGGAGTGCCAGTGAAGATACTGGCTACCCGCGATTGGACGGAAAGACCCCGTAGAGCTTTACTGTAGCCTGATACTGGACACTGGTAGTGGATGTACAGGATAGGTGGGAGGCTGTGAAAGATGGGCGTAAGCCTGTGTGGAGCCGACCTTGGGATACCACCCTTCCGGTACCGGTGTTCTAACCGCAAGCCATTAGCTGGCAGCGGGACAATGTCAGGTGGGCAGTTTGACTGGGGCGGTCGCCTCCCAAAGAGTAACGGAGGCGCCCAAAGGTTCCCTCAGAATGGTTGGAAACCATTCGTAGAGTGTAAAGGCAGAAGGGAGCCTGACTGCGAGAGTTACAACTCGAGCAGGGACGAAAGTCGGGCTTAGTGATCTGGCGGTATCGAGTGGAAGAGCCGTCACTTAACGGATAAAAGCTACCTCGGGGATAACAGGCTGATCTCCCCCAAGCGTCCACAGCGACGGGGAGGTTTGGCACCTCGATGTCGGCTCGTCGCATCCTGGGGCTGAAGTAGGTCCCAAGGGTTTGGCTGTTCGCCAATTAAAGCGGCACGCGAGCTGGGTTCAGAACGTCGTGAGACAGTTCGGTCCCTATCCATCGCGGGCGTAGGAAATTTGAGAGGAGCTGTTCCTAGTACGAGAGGACCGGAATGGACGCACCTCTGGTGCACCAGTTGTCACGCCAGTGGCACGGCTGGGCAGCCAAGTGCGGAAGGGATAAACGCTGAAAGCATCTAAGCGTGAAGCCTCCCTCAAGATTAGATTTCCCACTTCGTGCGTAAGTGCGAAGGTAAGCCCCCTTGCAGATTACAAGGTTGATAGGTCTAAGGTGTAAGTGCAGTAATGTATTGAGCTTGTAGATACTAATAGGGCGAGGGTTTGATCTTAAATTCGTGAAAATTGCGTTGTGAAGTTTTGAAGGTGCAATAGCATCATCACAACTAAAGTCAATTTTTTCCGGTGACGATGGCGGAGGGGCCACACCTGTTCCCATTCCGAACACAGAAGTTAAGCCCTCCAGCGCCGATGGTACTTAAGGGGAGACCCTTCGGGAGAGTAGGTCGTCGCCGGAT
>QLUN01000258.1 GCA_018725455.1 Chloroflexota bacterium | reverse complement strand
GCTCACAGATTTCTTGAACTTCAACGTGAAGTACATGGAAATGATCTATGAGCAGCAGCCGTTTTCCCCCAAAGGGCAGTGGAATCGGCTGGAACAGCGTCCCCTTGAAGGTTTTGTCTTTGCAGTTACCCCGTTTAATTTTACGGCTATTGGGGGAAACCTGTCTACATCACCGTCCATGATGGGTAACACGGTTGTCTGGAAACCGGCCTCTTCGGCGGTATTCTCAAACTACTATCTGATGAAGCTCTTCCAGGAAGCAGGGTTACCCGATGGGGTGATCAACTTTGTTCCTGGATCCGGAGCGGATCTAGGCCCGGTTGGTATTAAGCACCCGAAGTTGGCGGGGATTCATTTTACGGGAAGTACGGCCACCTTTCAAGAGATGTGGAAAATGGTGGGAGAGAATATCGCCTCCTATCGCACATATCCCAGAATCGTCGGTGAAACCGGGGGGAAGAACTTCGTTTTTGCCCACCCTACCGTTGATCTCGAAGTGCTGAATACGGCGATGGTCAGAGGGGCCTTCGAGTATCAGGGGCAGAAATGTTCCGCTGCATCGAGGGCCTATATTCCGGCATCAATCTGGCCAGCACTTACGGAGCTGTTTGTCGAGACCATAAGAACTATCAAGATCGGCGATGTGCGGGATTTTACCAACCTCGTCAATGCGGTGATTGACAAGGCGGCCTTCAATAGCATCACCACATATATTGATTATGCCAAACACTCTTCCGATGCCGAGATCCTGGTTGGTGGTGGCAGCGATGACTCCAGGGGATATTTCATCGAGCCGACGGTTATTGTTACCAGCGACCCGCATTTCAAGACCATGGAGGAGGAGATTTTTGGCCCGGTGATCACCCTTTACAGGTACGATGACGGCAAATTTGAGGAGACTCTCGAGCTTTGCGATGCAACCTCTCCCTATGGTCTCACCGGTGCTATTCTTGCCCGCGACCGTGAAGCTATAAGCCTGGCCTCAAGGACACTTCTTCATGCCGCTGGCAACTTCTATATCAATGACAAACCCACCGGGTCGATCGTCGGTCAACAGCCTTTCGGCGGCAGCCGCGCATCCGGCACGAATGATAAAGCGGGAAGTATGCTCAACCTGCTAAGATGGGTATCGCCGAGAACAACGAAGGAACTCTTTGTGCCGCCGAAGGATTATCGTTACCCGTTTATGAGGGGGTGATAAGAAGACAGGAAACAACGAGTATTGAGTATTGAGGAGAGATAAGAGAGAAGGGGGGCATCTAAACTTGAAACTCAGAACTCGAAACTGGAGCGGTGAATCATATGCTGACCCTATAACTGAGAGTTGATGACGGTTTGTCCGCATCAGGAGGTGGAAATGGATTTCTCTCTGGAAGGTAAAGTGGCTCTGGTAACCGGCGGTAGCCGTGGTATTGGAAAGGCCGCTGCCCTGGGGCTTGCCCGGGCAGGGGCAGACGTGGTGATAGCCAGCCGGAAGCTTCCGGACCTGGAGAAGGTAGCCGAGGAGATAAAGGGGCTGGGCAAGAAGTCTCTGGCAGTAGCGGCGCATGTGGGTCGGCTGGAGGAGATAAATAATCTGGTCGATCGGGTCAAGGCAGAGTTTGGCCGGATTGATATCCTGGTGAACAATGCGGGCACCAACCCGGTCATGGACCCGGCGCTGGAGATAAGCGAGCGTGCCTGGGACTCCATTATGAACCTCAACCTGAAGGGACTGTTCTTTCTCAGCCAGGCGGTGGCCCGGGTGATGAAGGAACAGGGGGGAGGCAAGATTATCAATGTTTCCTCGGTGGAGGGGATTACCCCGGGCATATTGCCCATCTACTCCATAAGCAAAGCCGGGGTGATCATGGCGACCAAGGTAATGGCACAGG
>QLUN01000257.1 GCA_018725455.1 Chloroflexota bacterium | reverse complement strand
TAATTTTTCTGCTCGGCTCCCGCGCTGATGTGCGGTACGGCGGGGCTTTTATCCGCTCGAACGGCGCGGAAGGGGAGGTTCAGGGGAAAAATTCTGCGCCATCCTCGCATTTGATTTATTTCGGAAAAGAAAAGGGCGGCGAACAAATGTTTGGTTTGTTGCCGCCTTAAGTTGTGAGGTTAGCTTGCATGGCGGTTAGCTCCTTAGATTATGCATTAAACGCTTTGCTTGCCGCTCGGCGTTTGCCATATAAGCCTCAAAGCTGTCCTGCCGCACAAGTTTCCCGTCAGAAAGAACGTAGGTGTCAGTGGGACGGAACTTCTCCAGGAAGTACCGGTCATGCGAGACGAGCACGATGGTGCCCTCGTAGTGGGCCACCGCTTCCTCAAGAGCTTCGAGCGCCTCAAGGTCGAGGTGATTGGTCGGCTCGTCCAAGATAAGCGCGTTTGCCGAAAATGCGGAAAAGAGAGCAAAGAGCAGTCGTGCCCTTCCGCCGGGCGAGAGAGCAGCGATTGTCTTGTCAATCTCCAACGCCTTGAACCCGAACTTTACGGCAAGCGCGTATGCTTCTTGGACTTGGATACCGGCCCGCCGCGTGAGAAAATCCTTGATGCTTTCTCCGCGCGGCAAGTTGTCGTGCTCTTGAGTGAGGTTGCCGATCACGAGTGCATTGCCACGATTGACCTTACCATCAAGAGCCGTAAGTTCGCCGCTGATGGTTCGAAGCAGTGTCGTCTTGCCTGTGCCGTTGAGACCAAGAATTACCACCCGGCTGCCGTACGTGATGGAAAGCGATACCGGACCGACTTTGAATCCGTCGTTGACGTAACCTGCCACCACGTCGGTGAAAGTGATGTCCCGCGTCCCTTCCGGCTTGGTGGGTCGGAGGTAAATGCGAAACACATCCCGCTCAACAGGTTTCTCCACGACCTCCATCTGCTCGATGCGCTTCTCGATCGCCTTGGCCTGCTTGCCGGATTTACCAGCCCGGTCGCGCTTGAAGCCCCGAAGAAATTTGTCGTTATCGGTGCCCATATAACGCGAACCGGAAAGAGCTTCCTGCTTTTTCTTCCTGGCCTGTTCCTCAAGCCGCTTGATTTCCTCCTGCTGGACTTCATGTTCCTGCCACTGCCTCGCCAAGTTCTTTTCCTTTCTCACCAGGTAATCAGAATACCTGCCACTCGTGATGTTGAGCGTCCGGGTGTGCCAATCGATCTCGAAGATCTTCCACACAATCCGGTCAAGAAAAAGACGGTCGTGGGAGACGATAATGCAGGCGACATCGGAGCACTGCAGAAAATCCTCAAGCCAAATGAGGGCCGGCAAGTCGAGGTTGTTGGTCGGCTCGTCAAGAAGCAAGACATCCGGGTCGGACAAAAGCACACCCGCCATGAACACCTTGCTCTTTTGACCGGAAGAAAGCGAGCTGATCGGCCGGTCGCTTGAAACGTCGGCGAGGCCGAAACCAGCCAACATTACATCTAAGCGATGATAGAACGTGTAGCCGTCCCTACGCTCGTATTCGGTCATCGCTTCCGGCGATTTTTTCATCTGCTCTTCGAGTGTAGCCATGCCGGAAATCCGCCACACGTAGTCTCGGATGGTCTCGTCGGAAACAAGGCTCGTGTCCTGCGGCATGTAGCCGACGACCGCGCCTTTTCTCACCGTCACTTCGCCGGCATCCGGCTCAACCAGTCCGGCAAGAATCTTGAGCAGCGTCGTCTTGCCGGTACCGTTGTAGCCGATGAGGCCGGCTTTCTGCCCTCGTTCAAGAGAGAACGAGATGTCGTCGAGCACGGTGATTGTGCCGTACGCTTTGTGAATTTTGTCCGCTTTGATTTCCATGGATAATCCCTCCTATTTTATCCTGGATTTCTCATC
>QLUN01000256.1 GCA_018725455.1 Chloroflexota bacterium | reverse complement strand
AGCAAGCATGGCAAATCTTTGTCAAGTACGGCGATAAGGATTATAGCTTCACCGATTGTGTTAGTTTTGCCATCATGGATTCCAGGGCACTTACCAAAGCATTTACTTTCGATAAGCACTTCGCCCAGCATGGGCTGCCGATGTATCCCCAAAAGGTCTAATATAATAAATTACATGGAAGTGAAAGAAGCTCCGGCACTCGAAGAGCGGATGGCCAGGGTTGAGGGAATCCTGGAGGAGGTGAGGACCAGGCTCAATCACCTGGAGTCCAGGGTGGATAGCGGGTTTGGCGAGCTTCGGCGAGAGATGGAAGCCAACACCCGTGAGCTTCGGCGAGAGATAGAGGCCAACACCCGTGGGCTTCGGCAAGAGATGCAAAGTCAATTCCGCTGGACTTTGGGAATAATGCTTGGAGTACTCATCCCCATGTGGGTGACCATCATCCTGACCATTCTTCTCGGCGTCTGAATACCAGCGTTCGGCGACCAGCACATTTTAGCCGCCGGATGCGCAGGCTTTATGCCGGCCCATCCTCTTTATACCGGGACCTGACCTATCTGCCCCCGAGCCCGTAGCGCCGGGGTTTATCCCCGGCATGGCAAAGGCGGGGGACAAGCCCCGCGCTACGGGGTTTGCTACGCTTGCAACGTAGCGCCGGGGGTCAGCACCTGCATTGGCACATTTCCTTCCTGTGTTCGCCGCCGGTTTCCAAAGGACCATGCCAGATGTCGTATTGCAACACCTGACCCGCTCCATACTAGACCAGATGAGCAACTGGTATGAGCTCCGTTCTTTCAGGAGGCTTCTTACCAGATGCAATTTCTTCAACTCTTTGCAACACGGTTGAATGGTAATACCTGTAACCGCATCTGTCACATATACCGAGAGGCACGTCTTCAAGAATGACAAAGCCAGCTTTGTGCTTAAAAGACTCCCTCTCTACTATACTTTCTTTAACGGTGCCTTCGCAGTATTCACATCTATAACCATACATTTGATTTGCACCTCCAATTAGGTGATTTCATAAACAGTTATAATCAGAAAGATTCCGGTCTCCTTGAACCGACCTACTACACCTACCGGTGTAGATTGATCAATTCCTGCACCTTCTATTATATACCTGGGGCCACGGAGATCACCCCTTTCGACTTTCGTAATCTGACCATTTAAGATAGCAGCTTCAACATCAAAGATGCCGAGATTGTCTTCTGCCATTTCTTCAACGGCATGATGAGTCATATCATAATTACCGCCTCTTATTGCATCGCGTATTCGATCAATTGCTCGCCGAGGCATTAATATCTTTCCTTACCTATGATAACCCGCCCATGTTCTGGGTGTCAACAGCTTGCACCCATTCCTTTTTAGATCAAAATGCCGTAATGCAAGACCTGACCCCATGACTTGCGACGTAGTAGCGCCGGGGTTTATCCCCGGCATGGCAAAGGCGGGGGACAAGCCCCCGCGCTAGAGGGTTTGCAACCTGTCCCTACGCCTCCTGGCTATAGTCCAGGGGAAATTAAGGTTAAGAGACCTGTGTGGGAGCCCTTTCCCAAGGCCGATCGAGGTCAGGAGACCTCTCCCACATAAGTGTCGTAGTAATGCAAGACCTGACCCCAGGACCCAGGAAAGGGGGGCAGGCCAAAAGGCCTGCCCCCTTCTACCTGCTCTGACTTGACTCCCTTGTGGGAGAGGGATTCAAAGGTCAAGACCTGACCCCTTGCTTTACTGCCGGGCGATGATGATCATCAGGTAATTCGTGTCGTCGGATTCTCCGCCGCTAGGGGCGTGATTGTGCGGGGCAGGCCTCTCGGCCTGCCCCCCCTTTTATCTGCTCTGACTTGACTCCCTTGTGGGAGAGGGATTCAAAGGTCAAGCCCTGACCCCTTGCTTTACTG
>QLUN01000255.1 GCA_018725455.1 Chloroflexota bacterium | reverse complement strand
GGGCCAGCCTCATAAACCGTCAAGATGTCTTCATGGTTCATTGCTGCTGGTTGGATCAGAAGGATTTCACCTTCTTTTTGTGGTAATAGCTCAATCTGGGCTCGATTCATGGTATAATTATCCTAGCACATATCTCAAGGTCATGTCAAGTAACATGCAAGCAGGCTGAATAGTTACGATAGAAGTTTATTTAGACCTCTACAAAAGGAAGGAGGCAGCCGTGAAAAATAGGGTCTTCAGCACCTTCGCCATTTTGATGGCAGCTCTGCTCATCTTCAGCGGGAGCGCTTTGACAATACCCACCGCGATAGCCAGCGCTGGACTCCCTGATCTTACTGTGACGACCCGCGTCACCTTCGACCGTGCTGAGGCAGCTCACGGCGATGAAATTAGGGTTACCTTTACAGTGAAAAACCAGGGTGATGCCGCCTCGGGCTCATTCCACTTCCGTGTTTCTATATCCACCCGTCGATGGGGGACTTGCCACGGTTTGGGCAATTTCCATGTAGACTCGCTCGGTCCTGGTGCCTCTAGAACGCTCAGTATCACCACTAACCCGATCCCATCAGCAGTTCCTGTCCCGGGGGATTACTATGTGACAGTCTTTGTTGATGGCTTTAAACAAGTCACCGAATCGAATGAGAATAACAACATTGGCAGCTCCACGCCCAGCAGGCTTCGTCTACTGCCGGCACCACCACCAGACCCAACAATTGATTATCCGATCGCAAGATGGGAAAAGGCGCTACATTATACCCCTGCCGACCAAAGGGATATCACGCACATCATAATTCATGTTATGGATGGGTCTTTTGAGGGCACTATTAGCTGGCTTCAAGACCCGAGAAGTGGGGTCTCTTATCACTATTTGGTCAGCCAAGAGGGCGAAATAGTTCAAATGGTGAGAGAGAAAGACATTGCTTGGCATGCCGGGAATCGGGAATACAATCGACGTAGCATAGGAATAGCACACGAAGACCGGAGAAACTGGAATAATCCAAACTGGGCTACAGAACAATTGTATCAAAGTTCAGCGGCATTGGTTAGGTATTTGGCTGAAAAATACGGAATACCAAAGAATAGGGATTTCATCATCGGTCATAACGAAGTTCCTGGGGTTGATAAAGCGTGCCCAGGCCCCTATTGGGACTGGGATTATTTCATGAGTCTGGTTAAGGGTATACCAGCGCCAACACATCCACCAGTAGATGTTCCCTCCACGATCCGAGTCCTTATGCCAGATGGCACGGTTAGTGTGATGGATATGGAGGAGTATCTTAGAGGGGTGGTGCCTGCAGAGATGGGTCCCGAATGGGTTATGGCTAGAGGGTTGAATGAGAAACAAACGTTAGAAGCCCTAAATGCCCAGGCTATAGTTGCCCGTACGTATACAGCAGCTCGCATTTTAAGGATAATGTGGAATCCGCACGCTGGTATAGCTGATGTGTGCACCAGCCCTGTATGCTGCCAGGTGTGGCGCTCTGCTACACATTCTTGGTCGGATGAAGCGATTACCGCTACACGTAATGTAGTTATGACATATAACGGGCAAATCATCCAAGCATTCTACTTCGCTCATTGTGATGGCCGTACCCGTATTCCCACGGAGGCTCATCCGAGACCTTGGGAAGAAGACTTACCATACTTGCGAAGTGTGCTTTGTGACTGCAATCAAAACTTTATGTCAGGCCATGGGGTAGGTATGTGCCAATGGGGGGCAATAGCCCTGGCAAAGCAAGGCTATTGTTATGTGGCCATTTTGAAGCACTATTTTACAGGCATCGAAATTGTAGGGGGTGAGCCAGAACCTGCCCCCATAGTAGTAGAGCAGATACTAAAGATTGCCCGGCAAGTAGTAGAGGTAGTGGTAAAAGCGGTGGTGGCTGTGATTGAGCATATAATTGA
>QLUN01000254.1 GCA_018725455.1 Chloroflexota bacterium | reverse complement strand
CTGTGCCTCCGGGGGCCACGGTTCTGGAATCAGTGATGAGCACCGTTCCAGTGGGGATAGGTGCTGGAGCGGGTGCAGGTGGTAGAGCGGGTGCAGGGGTGGGAGTAGCCGGGGTGCCGACAAACTGATAACTCCCGTGCCACGACCCGTACGAGGCGGTCGTAACCCCGAACCGGGTACTGCCAGTATAGCTGGATTGCCCGGGAAGGATCTTGACAGTGACCACACCGGATTCCCCGACTTTTAGAAACCCGGCGTGTACCGCAGCCCTCGCCAGAATGGAGTCATCGGTGTAAATATCTGTTCCCCAAACACTTCCGGAAGGGACTCCCTGAACGCGAAAGCTGAATGTTTCGCCGATTCGACCACGAAAGGCAGTTAGGTTCCCCGGATCTGCCAAAGGAGTGGGTGCAGGTGCTGGCGCGGGTGCAGGTGGTGGAGCGACAGCAGGCGGAGCCGCGCCTGTCCATGTGGCCGTCCATTTAAACCCCGAAACACCCGTGCATGTGAACGTGCCAGAAATGCTGTTACCGTGCAAAGTGCCGGTATGTGTCTGGTTCCCTACATCACGGTAGAAAGACACCGCCCCGGTCTGTGGGTTGTAACTGATATTCTTTAGCGTTTCCCACCTTTTATGAACATCATAATACACACGTCCGCTCCAGCCTCCGCTTGTCCAGCTGATCTCGAGGCGCCCGATGTAATTGTTGGCATTAATTGACCATGTCCCTTCAATACTTCCCGCCGGACCAGGTGCTGGAGGTGCTGGTTCGGTTATGGTAAGAGTTACACTAGCTGAAGCAGTACCTCCAGGACCGGTAGCAGTAAAGATATAGACGGTGGTTACTGTAGGAGATACCACCCGTGAACCAGCGGTAGATACTGAGCCAATTCCGGGGGTGATAGATACTGCGGTGGCGTTGGTAGAGGTCCAACTAAGAGTTGCAGAACCACCTCTTACTATTGAAGAGGGGGATACTGAAGCAGTAATGGTTGGTGGTAGATTAGTAAGAGCTGTTATGGTTATCGTGCTGGTGGCGGTAAAGTTGCCGTCTGTCGTGCGGGCGGTGATGGTGGCCTGGCCGGCCGCAACGCCGGTAACCAGGCCGTTGACCACCGTGGCTACCGTTGTATTGCCGGATGTCCAGGTGACGGCCTTGTTCGTGGCATTCTCAGGCGCTACCGTGGCGGCAAGCTGCCGGGTGGTGCCGATGTTGACGGTCGCCTCAGCCGGCGTTACCGTCACACCGGTGACCGGGACTACCACGGTTAAGAGCTTAATAATCTGAACAGGGCTGTATCTATAAACCATTGTGCCGTCTCCAAGCTGTCCAATCCAATTCCTTCCCCAGGCCCAGAGTGTGCCGTCTGATTTGACTGCTGTGGTGTGCTCCCCTCCGGCAGAGACAGATACCCATTTGTTGTCTGCGCCTATCTGAACAGGGCTGTTTTTACTAGTAGTTGTGCCGTCTCCAAGCTGTCCCTCCAAATTCCTTCCCCAGGCCCAGAGTGTGCCGTCTGATTTGACTGCTGTGGTGTGCACCTTTCCGGCAGAGGCAGATACCCATTTGTCTGTGCCTATCTGAACAGGGCTGGTTCTCCGAGTAATTGTGCCGTCTCCAAGCTGTCCACTCGAATTCCGTCCCCAGGCCCAGAGTGTGCCGTCTGATTTCACTGCAAGGGTATGATGCCGTCCGGTAGAGACAGATACCCATTTGTTGTCTGTGCCTATCTGAACAGGGCTGGTTCTCTGAGTAGTTGTGCCGTCTCCAAGCTCTCCATCGCTATTCCATCCCCAGGCCCAGAGTGTGCCGTCTGATTTGACTGCTGTGGTGTGCTGCCATCCGGCAGAGACAGATACCCATTTGTTGTCTGCGCCTATCCGAACAGGGCTGGTTCTATTAATATATGTGCCG
>QLUN01000253.1 GCA_018725455.1 Chloroflexota bacterium | reverse complement strand
CCGCAAGATAGACTTTGTTAAAGCAACGAGGACCTCGCCTAAAGGTCTTTGTTTCGGCGAGACCCTCATTGCCATACTATTTCTGTGCCGGCAGGACACTCTGGCTCATCACGGGCATGGCGGGTTACACTTGCAGACCCACTGATTAAGCTGATTTTCCCACGTGATGACGGGATAGCTGAACATCCAAACTGTGTGCTCTGTTTGGTAATGTGATCTGCTCTCCTGAAGTATTCCGTCTCTCCATATTCGGTGCTGAGAGTGCTTCAGCCACCAGCCCGGCTGCCGGGGAACCCAAAACCTGCCATCTACATCGTAATCACCATACCCGGTCTCAGTATTACAACATACCCTAGTCCAACCCTGTAGCTGCCATCTTTGCCCATCCCACCAGTATAGGCGTACATACACCTCAACTCGGGTGTGCTCTGCAGATGGGCTGATATATCGCCCGGGGATCGTTTCTGTGTCTGCCCGGGCGACAACGACCCGGCCAATCGCCGCAGATGACGCCATTGGCTCGTATACCTCGCCGATGGAATAGTAGCGGTTGCCATCGACACTAAAGTAGTGGGTGGCTCCAGGTGAAGCCGGCTCCAATCCAACCGTTCTCTTTAACAACCACCACCAACCCTCTGGTCGCACATCACCTTCGTCAACAGCGAGCGGGGGTGGTGGCGGCGGGTCGGAACGGTAAGAAGGGTTAACTGGCCCACTATCTGCTACCGCAATCTCTGGAACCCCGATTGGGTCATTTGAAGGACCATCCATGGTATAAAAGAAATGTTCGCTCCGGTCAGCTGTACCCTGTTGGCGTGTGGACACCCTCGCATTACCGAAAGGCTTGCTTGTTGTGTTCATCAAAATGCCTCGGCGCGTAATACTGAATACCTACGTCCGATTTTGAAGCAACCAACTCTGACTTGGTGTTTGGGTGGGTGACGACGGATGGCTGAATCAATTGCAAAACGATGTCCACTTTGGCGGTGACATTCCTTTCGCATTTGTTCGGTCCTCCAACACCGAGGACAATGCTGCCCGGTGTATTATGGATAACACGCACCCTTGTACCGTCACCAAACTCATACACCTCCTCACCCGAGTCCAAGCACATCGTCTTTACCGGCATCTCCCATTGGCACCGATCATCTTCGTCTAGTGCCGCAACCGCGGGCGTGGCCGATATCTGCAAGATCGACACCACAAGAACCCACGCTACGAGTACCGATACCACTTTGAAACCTGCCGCCTTCATTGTAGATTATCCTCCCGTATTTTTATTTTCCTGCAGAGTACCTTCTGTACAGTAATCCGACCTGGTTATTCGCCCCTTTTCCGCCCAATTGGTTTACATCTACTTACCTCCTCTTATTATTACCCCCCAGATACGTCCAGATACGTGAACACAGTTATTAATGATTACTTTCTGCACCACCACCCTAACTTCGTTTCATAAACATCACCTCCTCTCTTCGACCCTCTTTATAATTAACTCAATACGGAAAGACCGGTCAAGTTTTTGGGAAATACTTGCCTACTACACCTATTACCCTTTATAGCGATGGAAGATTGCCTCAAAGGCGTCTGCCTTGCCGGCTTGCCATTGCTCGATCAGATCCATCACCCTCCTAATAATAGTAAACGATTTGGGGAGCAAAAAGGTTCATTTCGGGCAAGCGTTCAGCAGTCAGCAAATAGGTTTTTGACTTGTCGAAAGAATCTGTGGAATGGCTGAACGATTAAGAAGAGGAAATCCAGATTTACCGGCCCACAGGGAGCACTAACCTAACGCTACCTTAATTGCTTCCGCTAATGTCGCCACAGGGCGAAGCTTGATCCCGGCAGAGGTCGGGAGGCCTTTGGGGATGGGGGCGGGGAGGAGGCAGGTCTCAAATCCGAGCCTGGCTGCCTCTGCAACA
>QLUN01000252.1 GCA_018725455.1 Chloroflexota bacterium | reverse complement strand
CAAGGCAGCGAATCTGCGTCAAGAGTATTGGCTCTATGTGGTTTACGATTGTGCCACCACCCAGCCCAGGCTGCTTCGGGTGCAAGACCCCTTTGAGAAACTCCTGGTGCGAGCCAGGGGTGGGGTGATTATTGATGAGGCCAGCGTGTTTGAGGCTGCGGAGGATCAGGGAGCGGTTTCTTAGCATCTCATAATCTAGGAGGTACACTATGGAAGCACTAACTATAAAAACTATAAAACCTTTCGACGAGGCCATCGTGCCAGGCATCGAGGTCATCATCGAACATGAATTTCAAGAAGATGTTCTAATGTTTGCCACAGGCGGCTATGTCCTCGCTGCCGATCGGAAAATCGTTGGGAATCTGATTCCTGTGCCTCCCCAAATATTTCCAGCAAGCCGAGTGTCTGACCGGGTAGTGGTTGGCCGATATATACCTCGCAGTGTTAGCGATCAGCGTGCTAGGGAGAACCACCCTTTTTTCCGAATGCAAAGGTTTTACTGCCCGCTTGATGCAACTGCTCTTGGGTACATCGAAAACCTTCGACAAATGGATCCGAAAAAAGATGTGCATCTGGAGTTTGTCTTAACATGTAGCTTTGCCACCGCTAATGTTTGCATGGGTGATTTCCAGCTTGGGAATCGCATAGGAAGAGGAGATCAATATCCTGTAATATCATCATATGGCCAGGGTGACACAAGCAGGGATAACCTCCGAATCCTGGTGTGGCCAAGCAGAGGATCACTTCTCGAAATGAACTCTACCACCGCCAGCCTAGCTTATACTATCAAGGTAAATGATTGGCTCTACGACTTCGCCCCAGTATTGGGCCTTGGCCGATTTCTGGTGCTGGAGATTCTAAAACCTGACATTGCTATGGTTAAGCCATCTGAACTAAGCGCAGAAGTTAAAGAATTCCTTGAGCGGCTTGAAAGAGCGCGAGGAATCCTTGACCAGATGGACAAAGACCTGCTGAGCGGCGAGTGGAGAGAAGTAGTGAAGAAATCCAGGGAATTCTGGGAACTGTTTCTGAAAGAATCGGACCAACTGAACGTAAAGAGCTTCATCAAAGAGTTTATAAGTGGCACCACTGGACTCAACGAGAAGCAAGGCGAAAACGTACTCGGAGTTGCGGGTCGTTTGTATGGCTATGCAAGTGACCTATTTATTCATCCCATTGATAAGGCCTCCGGAGTAAAGGAGATATTCACGGGTGGCAAAGAGGATGCGTACTTGAGTTACACGCTGGCAGCGAGCTTCTTGAATATGCTCCTGAGCAAATTCAAGAAGTCTTTGCAAGAAGTAAGCAGGAGAATTGGGGATGATAAATGATTGCCCTCGTCTCATAGAAGTCGCCTTCCCGCTGAAGCAGGCATCGCTTGATTCAGTGCACGAGAAGAACGTGCGTCATGGGCATATCTCTACTCTGCATATCTGGCCGGCGCGGCGTCCTCTAGCGGCGTGCCGGGCTACTCTCATTGCCACCCTCCTCCCCGACCCCGGTACCGACATCGAGCGGAAGCGGCTCTTGGAGCGCCTGGCAGGCAGAGTGGTCACTCGCAGTACCAACAAGCGCTCCGGCGGGCGCGATATTCCGATGCTGAAGGAGGAGACAGAGGGTGGCATCCTTCATTGGGGGCGAGAGAATGGTCCTGACCTGGAGTTCTTCCGTCAGGAAATCAAGAAGGCTTACGGCGGGCGAGCACCCCGGGTGCTTGACCCCTTCGCCGGGGGCGGGGCCATCCCCCTGGAGGCGATGCGCCTGGGCTGCGAGGTTACCGCTATAGACATAAACCCGGTGGCCTGGTTCATCCTCAAGTGCACCCTGGAGTATCCTCAACGTCTAGCAGGACAGACCAGGCCCTTGCCTTCCTTTGCGGTGGAGTCGCCAGAATTCATGAAGCGGTTTCTCAAGAGCGCTGGTAAGGGGA
>QLUN01000251.1 GCA_018725455.1 Chloroflexota bacterium | reverse complement strand
TCAAGCTCATCAGGGCGCTGGGCGTCGAGTTGCATACGACCCCGGCACATGTGAGCCAGACCTAACTACTCACTCAAGCGGACCGCTGACCGCTATCGAGTTCAGTGTGACCTCGCGGCGGCGGCCGCTTAGCTCAGGCCTTAGGCGCTATGACTATATCGACCGATGAGCGGAGACAAGCAGGGCGGGAGACTTGGGCCTGGCTTTCCTTCGCGGTGTTTTTAGTCGCATCAATGGGTTTAGGCGCTGTCTTCTGCTTTCGCGAAGTACCGGCTTACCTTGGGTACGACATGCAACGAACGTTGTCCGGGTGGGAAGTGATCGGCACAACCCTAGTGGCGCTTCTCGTGATGAGCGCTTTGGTCTATGTTGCCGCGGTTTGCTGGTTGCTATTTGCCAAGTTGTTCTTTTCTAGGGCGGAGGTATCGAAAGTTGTCTTCTACGGGCCAACGACACCCGTTGAACGCTGGCTTGTCGATAAGTTGTTTCCAAAGGCAGGCGGTGACAATCGCGGCTAACAACACGGTCAACGCCGACCCTTGCAAGCGTCGCTCCGCGCTGCTTGCAATGGTGGGTTACTGTGGACGTTAGCGCTCCAATCAGACCGGCGCGAGGTTGACGTAGCACTACAGTGTATGTACGCATCTCCGGGCGCGATCTGCGTTCTCCGACGAGCGGGCAAAACTCATCGCCGATCCTGATCACTCCGCGGATGAAGACCGGTTCATTCTGCTGGGGCTAAGTGCGGCGCTTCGCCTGCTCGTTGTCTGTCACTGCTATCGAGGCGAGGACAACGTCATCCGCATCATCTCCGCTCGCAAGGCGACCTCAGCCGAGGCGAAGAGCTATTGACAGGTGACTTATGCGCAAAGAGTACGATTTCACAAAAGCAAAGAAGAACCCCTACGCCGCACAGCTCAAGAAGTCGGTCACTATCCGACTTGACGAAGAGGCCATTGATTACTTCAAAGGCATCTCCGAGAAGGTGGGCATTCCGTATCAGAGCCTCATCAATCTTTATCTGCGCGACTGTGCTGCGTCCAATCGCAAGCTCAACATGTCCTGGCGATAGGGTGCTAACTACTCGTTCAAGCGGATAGTTCAATCGCTTTGCGATTGATGCTGCCGATTAGCTCACGCGGTAGGTGCCATCGTCAACGCCTCATGTCTCAACCCCGTACACCCTTGACGAAACAATCGATGAACAAAGACATCTATACCGCACAAGAAAATACTTGGGCCCGAACTTCTGACCGGCAGCTTGACGTCTATTTCCGAGACCCCGAGAATTTTCATAGTGGCATGCGAGTCACCGCCGTGATCTATGCTGTCGGCCGGTACGATGACGAAGTCGATTGGGATCGCGGAAACTGGATCTACGAATGGCGTCGCAAAACAATTCGAATTCGAGTCGCAACCTGCGCTGGATACATCACTGAAATTGACCTAGTAAGCCCTGGGTTGGCAAAATTCGACGACCCACTTGAGACGCTCTGGCGGAACGCTGAATACTTTCGAAATATTCAGAAGAATCAGGCACCTGCAGAGAACACCGAAAACCCCTGACAACGCTCTTGCGAAAGACTGTCACTGTGCTAGATGGTCGGTGTCCAGTTCGTCCATGCCTACGTGTCATATGACGCCTAACACATCCATCGAGTGGGCGTTCCAAAGGCCGCTTCGCGCCCTTCGGCCCGCCGCTCATGTCGAACGTTAGGCGGCAGTGACAGAACGGGGCGGGTTGACATTGCCATTTTCGTAGATACAATAAATCCGTGCGAATCACCTGCGACGCCAAAAAGCGCGTTTGGACTTTGCAAGAGCGCGGAATGGATCTGGTTCGCGCCCGAGAGGTCTTTTCCGGGCCGCATTTCACCCGCGCGGATGACCGATAAAGACTACGGTGATCCGCGATTCATTACCGTCGGTTGGCTC
>QLUN01000250.1 GCA_018725455.1 Chloroflexota bacterium | reverse complement strand
TACCGTTGCCCAGAATGTAAGAAGATTGTAAGCCTAAAGAAAAAAGATGAATCATCAGGACCCGAAGCCGAGTTCATGGAAACCGGGGAGGCGCTGATTCGGCTCGTGGTCCATATCCCCTCAAGCATCATTACCCTCTTCTACTACGCCAGGGCTAACAATCTGATTGAGCATGAGGACATTGTTAGCTTCATGGTAGAGTATACGGAGTATGGGTTTATGCGTGCTCATGGTTTGGCGCTGACTCTTGCCCCAATTAAAACCGATGGCGACAGTCATAAGGATATCGAGGAACTAAAGGGGATTGTAGCAAACCTTCAGAGGGATGTCAACCGCTGTCGCCTTTAGGCGACAGCTTGTGGGGAAACCCACAAGCTCGTGTTGACCAGCCCCAGCCATGGCCGAAGGGCTATCGGGCTACGTTATCTGGGTCATGACACCCCGGAATGCGTGCCAGTTCCGGGCAACTGTCGTCCAGTATTAAACAGGCTGAGGGTGTAGGCCAGTGTGTTGGGCATGACAAGCTCGGATAACATCGGCGAGGCAAACATTACCCCGAAAGGGAGGTTCAAAATGAGTAAGGTCTTCGTGCTAGATACAAATAGGAAACCACTGAACCCATGTCACCCTGCAAAGGCAAGACGGTTGTTGACCGAAGGAAAGGCGGCTGTACTTCGCCGCTATCCTTTCACTATCATCCTGAAAAGAGAGGTCGAGAATCCGATATTGAAGCCCCTGCGGTTAAAGATTGATCCAGGTAGCAAGATAACAGGATTGGCTATTGTCAATGATGTAACTGGTGAGGTCGAGTTTGCCGCCGAGATTCAGCACCGTGGGCAGCAGATAAAAAAGGCCCTTGATTCACGGAGATCACTACGCAGAGGACGGCGCAACCGCAAGTTACGCTATCGTGCGCCCAGATTCCTCAACAGAAAACGGAGGGAAGGATGGTTACCACCTTCGTTAGAGAGTAGGGTTGACAATGTGATGACCTGGGTTAATCGTTTATCACGGGTCTGCCCTATCACTGCAATTAGTCAAGAGCTGGTGAGGTTTGATACACAGATGATGCAGAACCCTGAGATCAATGGTGTCGAGTATCAGCAAGGTGAGCTGGCGGGATATGAGGTACGGGAATATTTATTGGAGAAATTTGGCCGCAAATGTGTTTACTGCGGGCAGGATAGCATTTCGCTTGAGATTGAGCACATTGTTCCGAGAATTAAGGGTGGGAGCAACCGGGTATCGAATCTTACCCTAGCTTGCAGCTCCTGCAATTCAGCAAAGGGAAGCTTAACTGCCATGGAATTTGGTTATCCAGAGATCCAAAAAATGGCCAAGATGCCACTCCGGGATGCAGCATCAGTTAATAGCGCCCGATGGGCATTATTTGGCCAATTGAAAGATACTGGACTTGAGTTAGAGGTAGGCACTGGAGGGAGAACCAAGTTCAATCGTGTAACTCGGGGCTTGGCTAAATCACACTGGGCCGATGCGGCATGTGTCGGTGCAAGCACCCCAGAGGCATTGCATGTCGAAAATATTTACCCCTTGCTAATTAAGGCTATGGGGCATGGAAAAAGACAGCGATGTCGCACAGACAGATACGGTTTTACTAACAGGCATGCTCCACGGGCTAAGAGGTTCATGGGCTTTCAGACGGGTGATATTGTGAAGGCAATTGTTCCGATGGGGAACAATACAGGTGTGCATGTTGGGCGAATTGCGATACGGTTTCGCCCTTCGTTCCGATTGAATGAGATAGATGTCCACCCGAAGTATCTAATTCCCATACATCAATCAGACGGATATGACTATGCTGAAAGGAGGTGTCGCAATTCCCCTGTCGCCTGAAGGCGATAGTCCTCTTGCGACTTTATTATGGCAGTAAAAGAGATAAAGCCGAAAAAGATATCCAATCTCTTCCCCCGTATCGCCAGTGAGCAGG
>QLUN01000025.1 GCA_018725455.1 Chloroflexota bacterium | reverse complement strand
CCTTACGAACCAGCTCCAGGAGATTCTTTTCTCCGTTGATCGGGAACACTTTCTGATCGACAGTGACCATACTGCTCATCTTTCACCTCCATTATTTAGTCGTCCCGGAATACATTGCACGGCGCTGAAGCGCTCCGGACATACGCTCAGGCATATCCCGCACCTGGTGCAGTTATCCTGGTCTATTACATGAACCTCCTTCTTCGCTCCTCTAATTGCTTCGACAGGGCACTTGCGCAGACAGATCATACAAGCCTTACATTTATCCGGCGCGATATAATAGGAAATAAGCGAGGGACATACCTTTGACAGACAGCGGCGCTCACTAATGTGAGCGATGTACTCATCACGGAAATAGCGTAGGGTGGTGAGCACCGGATTGGGGGCTGTTTGCCCCAAACCACAGAGTGAGCCATCCTTGACGGTGGTAGCCAACTCTTCCAGGAGAGCAATGTCTTCTTCCCGCCCCTTTCCCTCAGTGATTCGGGTGAGGATCTCCAGCATTCGTTTCGTCCCTTCGCGGCAGGGCACACATTTACCACAAGATTCATTCTGGGTAAACTTCGTAAAGAAGCGGGCTATCTCTACCATACAATCATCCTCACTGAGGACCACCAGCCCTCCCGAACCCATCATCGCTCCCGCGGCGGTCAGGGAGTCAAAATCTATACTGAGATCCAGGTGTTCCTCAGGGAGACAACCGCCAGAAGGGCCGCCTATCTGCACCGCCTTGAACGACTTGCCAGCAGGAATCCCGCCACCAATACCATAGATAATCTGACGAAGGGTGATGCCCATAGGTATTTCTATTAAGCCACAGTTTGCTATCTTGCCGGTTAGGGCAAAGATCGCAGTCCCCTTGCTTTTAGCGGTTCCTATGCCAGCAAACCAATCAGCTCCTTTATTAATGATATGACCGATGTTAGCAAAAGTCTTCACATTGTTAAGTAGGGTGGGTTTATCCCAGAGTCCTTTTTCGGTGGTGCGAGGACGAGGTAAGGACTTAGGCATTCCCCTCTTACCCTCAATGGAGAGAACCAAGGCAGTGGATTCACCGCAAACGAAGGCTCCCGCTCCCTGAAAAACCGCTACGTCAAAGTCGAATATGCTCCCTAAGATATTTCTGCCGAGGAGTCCCCTTTCTCTTGCTTGAGCGATAGCAATGAAAACGCGCTTTACCGCCAACGGATATTCGGCTCGCACATAAATGACTCCCCTTTTAGCACCAACAGCGTAGCCAGCAATTATCATTCCTTCTAAGACTGAATGAGGGTCTCCCTCCAGCAGGGAGCGATCCATGAATGCACCGGGGTCACCTTCGTCAGCATTGCAAATGATATACTTTTCCTCACCAGGTGCCTGCCAGCAAGCATCCCACTTTCGCCCGGTCGGAAAGCCGCCACCGCCAAGACCGCGCAAACCTGAGCGCTTGACCTCTTCGATGACTTCCTCAGGAGTCATTGTGGTAAGAACCTTTGCTAATCCCTGATAGCCACCGCGAGCAATGTATTCCGGCAGGCTCTCGGCATCGATGTGGCCACAGTTTAGCAAGATAATCTGTTTTTGATGCAGATAAAAGGGAATATCGTAAGGGCTGTGATAGCGTTTCCCGTCTTTCTCGTATAACAACCGCTCCACCGTCTCACCGGTGATAGCGGCTTTCACTATGTCGGGGACATCAGAGGCTTTCACCTTGACGTACAACGTGCCATCAGGCTCGATTTCTACCAGCGGCCCCTGGGCGCAGAAACCACGACAGCCGGGGGCAATGACTCCCGTGCCGTGACGATCAGGGTCTTCTGCTACCAGCTCTACATCAACCAGGTCACCTCTCTCCCTCACATAATCCCTGAAAGCGTATAAAACTTTGAAGCCGCCGGCGGAGACACAGCCAGTGCCGGTGCAGACCAAAATACGTGGTCGTTGGTGGGAGATAGCATCGGCATAGCGCTTCTGCAGTTGATCGAGTTCTTGCGATGATCTGATCACTTCTCCTCCTTGCGACTTGCCAGCGTGTCGACAATAGTTACCGCTGCATCAGGGGTTATGTGGCCGTGTACCTCGCCATTGACTATCATTACCGGCGCCAGGCCACAGCACCCCACACAAGCCACTGTCTCCAAGGTAAACAGCATATCAGGGGTGGTTAACTGCCCCTCCTTCAGATTGTATTTACGGCAAATGGCGTCATAGATAGACATAGACCGCTGGACGTGACAGGCTGTGCCGTCGCAGATGGTCACCAAATAGCGACCTTTGGGCTCCAGAGAAAATTGGGTGAAGAAGGTGGCCACCCCGAAGACCGTAGCCGGCGAAAGATCGAGAGCCACGGCAATGTAGGTAAGCACCTCCTCTGGCAGATAACGGTACTCTTGTTGCACCACTTGCAAAATGGCGATCAGGTTACCATTGCGGCCGCCCTGCTCGGCGATTATCTCGTTCAAGCGAAAGAACTGCCGTTGCGGGCGCTCTGATGCCATTTGTGTTGTGGCAGATACTTGCCCTTTGCTTTGATCAGCGTTCATTGGCAAACCTCCTAAATGCCTCTCCCTTGAAGGGAGAGGTTAGGGGAGGGTGAATCTCCCCCTCACTCTAACTCCATCCCACTAGGGGAGGGAGAATTTTCACAAATGCTCCACGGTGATTAGCTTGTTACGTCGCTTCAGTTGCCCTATCACCTCGTCCAGGTAAATCAGGCGCATGGGTTTGCCGCGCACCACATCGGCCAACTGGTGTGGATTGATAGCATTACCCACGATGAAATGGATCTCATCCGCTTCCAATAAGAGGCGCGCCAGCCGAGTGCCCGCATCCTGCGCCGGGGGAAGATCGTGGATGGTCTCTGCCTTTCGCAGTTGTTCCGCTGCCGAACTCAAAGTAAGAACCCCTTCGGTCACTAAATCCACGCCTTTCAGGCGAGCGATCGGGGGAATTTTGCTGGGCGACGAGGAACTGGGGCTTTTACTACGGGGCTGCCATTCGACCACCAGCTCTTGTCCTAACTCTCGCGCCGCCATCTGGGCAGTCGTCCCGCCGCAGATGGCCTTGACGCCCTCGGCGGACATCAATTTGCTGACCATCAGGCTGTCGAGTTTGGGGTCCGCTGGTGGGCCGGTAACGATGGTGGCCGTGCGAGCCTGACGCACCCACATGCTAACGACCGTGGCATCGTCGCCGGGGGTACCGTTGTACAGCTTGAGACAAGTTTGACTGAGGGCGCGGGTCAGTTGATGGGCATCACCGCGTGTGGCTACCCAGCGCCGCGCCGCCACAGCGATGTTTTTCCATCCCCATCCCAGGCGATAGAGTCCCCCCACCCCGGCGTGGATGTAGCCATCGCTGAGCATGACCATATAGTCGCCCTCTTCCAACATGAACTGCCTCTCTCGGATGGCCCGCCCGGCAACCATGCGCTCAGTCATAGGCAACTCAACCACATCGTTGTTGCGAATCAATATCAATGGTGGGGTATCATATTCCACCAAGTAGGCCTCGCGCCCATGCAAAACTTGCAACACCGCAAAGGTGGCGTAGGTCAGTCGCCGCACCTGACATTCGGGCAGGGTGGCGGCCAGCGTTTCGACCACCTCATCAACGGTGTTCCCCCGCTCCAACATCGTAGCGGCAATTTCAGCGGTGAGGGTGGCCAAAATGTTGGCCTTGACCCCACTGCCCAGTCCATCCGAGAGCACAACAGTCAGGGTGTTAGGAGCGGTGGTGACTTTGACCCAATCGCCGCATAGCTCCTCACCGTGCTTATTCAGGCTGTCCCAGGCTACTTCAACTATTTGTCTCATCCTGATCCTACGATTCTTTCATCAAGCGAACCAGGCGGGTGAGCAGGGTTTTGGTCTCGGCCGTGGTTTCGCCTAACAGTCCAGCAATCTCGTGAGCCACACGCATTTGCTTATTGATGACCTCCTGGGTGTGCTGGAGGGTCTCAGTGCGAATGCGTTCCATTTTCTCACGATGTTGTTCGCGCTCGGTCACATCGCGCAGGATGGCCACCATCAGGTTCTCGCCCCCCACGGACATGATGCTCTGTGCCACCGTCAGATCGTCTCGCAGACGCACAATCTTGTTTAGCAGAGGCCGCCCGGTGTCCCGAACGGCCAGGAAATCATCCATGATGGGGATGATCTCACGCAACGGCTTGCCCTGGACTGCCCGGCGATGACAGTGAAACATCCGCTCAGCGGATGGGGATATATCCTGCATGTGCAGGGTCTTGTCCACAACCAGGATGGCATCAGGGGTGACGTCCATCACCACGTTGGTCAGCGATTCGGCCCGGGCGCGCATGTAAGGAATACACATGGTTACCTCAGCCATACCCCACAGGACGGCGGTAGCCTTCTGGCGGCAAGAGTCATAACCACAAGCCCCACAGTTAAGCTCATCCTCCGGCGAGTACCTTTTCACCCGATGAAGCACTTCTTGGATCTGCTCCGCGGTAAATTTGGGGATGGGGACACTGCGATCGCGATATATCCGCTCCAGCGATGGCCACTGGTCGCGGGTAGGTAACTGTTGCGGCTGGCGACGTGTGGCGTAAGCTATCACCCGCTGCCGGGCGAGGGCCACACTCTCTTGATTCATCAGCGCCGGGCCGTTGATGCATCCCCCTTCACAGGCCATCAACTCGATCAGGCAGGCTTCCAACGCGCCGGAACGGACCCCCTCCAGCACATTTCGACAGGACTCCATACCCGAGGCAATTACAATGTGGCTGGCCAGAATGTCGGTATCCATGAGGGCTGTACCCACCAGTCCCCCTTCCACGGGAGAAAGGCGGGCAGTGTGAGGGGTCGGTTGTCGGGGATCGGTTGTCGGGGGTGCCGGGTGGGGACTGACTTCTGACCCCTGACCCCTGACCCCTGGTTGGGCCGCCGGGAACGCCACCCCGACTTCCTGCATCCACTGCCCCAGCTCGGTAAAGGTGAGCACCGCATCCACTACACCGGACACAGCTTCGTCCACTATTTCGCCCTTTTTGGCGATGCACGGCCCAATGAACACGACGAACGCGTCATCGCCGTATTGCTGGCGCAGATACCGCCCGTGGGCGATCATCGGTGAGACGATGGGAGCCAGATGGGGAATGAGGTCCGGGTAGTACTTCTCCACCAGGTTGACCACCACGGGGCACGAAGACGTAATGATAGGTTTCAGTTGTCGGGGGTCGGTTGTCGGGGGTACGGGGTGGGGGCTGATCCCTGATCCCTGACCCCTGACAACCAACTCGTGGTGGGCCAGGCCAACCATTTCAGCGCCGAAGGCAGTCTCGCCAGCGGCGGCAAATCCCAGATCGGCGAGGAGTTGCTCCATCTGGGCAAAGGAGGTCATCTCGAAGTAGGCCGGCAGCGACGGGGCTACACTGGCGATCACCGTCCGCCCGGCAGCCAGGGCTTTCTTAATAGAGAGTAAGTCGTCGCGGATAACCTTGGCCTTCTGGGGACAGGCCCGCACGCAACTGGCACAGATGATGCACAGATCATCTACGACCTCGGCCTGATTGCTTATCACCCGGATCGCCTTGACCGGGCAGGTGCGTACGCAACGATAGCAATCCTGGCAACGAGCCGGATTGGTACTGACAACTCCCATGTTACACTCCTCGCTGAAGGCGGGATACTACCTCGTTGTAAAAGAAAGATTCGGCATCATCAGGGTACACTTCAGGATACACCTGGTCGTCCAGGCGAACGGACACCCCCATAGAACAGTGGTCCATACAAAAAGCGCCCGTTAACTCCACTTGATTACTCATATTTTCCTGTTTAATCAGACGCTCAAAGGTCTCGGCCACTTTGTCCGATCCGCGCACGTAGCACGAACTCCCTACGCAAATGACAATCGTCAACATAAATGTTCCTCCCGACCTCGGCCGGCTCCATCTTCCCTTCCCGCTCCACCGGATACGATGACCTTACGCTGGGTGATGTGATGGGAGAGTGCGGCCAGTTCGGCGGCCAGATCCTCGTTCTTGACCAACACGTCCCCCGGCACGGTGAGCCGGCACGGTGCGAAGTTCCAGATTACCTTGATGCCTCCAGTAACCATCGCGTCGGCCACCTCCTGAGCGGCTCCGTCCGGCACGGTGATAATCCCTATCTGGATGTGCAGGCGTTGGGCCAGATTGGCCAGCTTCTCCACTGGCAATATCTGCCGTTCGCCCACGGTTTGCCCCACCTTATCCGAATGGTTGTCAAAGAGGGCAATGATCTGTAACCTATAATGTGCAAACCCGGGGTAGAGAGCCAGCGCCCGGCCCAGGTTGCCCACGCCCACCAGCACAGCTTCTTTGTCGTTCACCAGTCCCAGGAATTCCTCCAGGTGCGCTGCCAGCGATCTGGCATCGTAGCCCACCCCCGGGCGGCCATGTTCCGAGAGATAGCTCAGATCCTTGCGCACTTGCGCGCCGGGCATACCGACACTTCGCCCAAGATCATCGGAGGAGACAAAAGGAACCCCTTCCTCGATGGCTTGCCGCAAGCGGCGGTAATAGACCGGCATCCGCTGCAATGCGGGCGAGGGGACACCAAATTGTCTGTCACGTTTCTGATTCATTGTCCGGCAACTTCGTTCTTTTCTACACGAAGTATAACACACTTCTGAAAGAGGGTCAATCGCCTGTGCTGGCTAACCACATAGGTTCAACCGCTCCTGCTATCACAGCCCGGCGGCGGCCAGGATATCGGGGACTACCTACTCCCTGCCGATGGCCATGACATGAACCCCATCACAGATGGCGTCCTTCCTCAAGGTGGCGATCATCCGTCCAGCGATCTCAATGCCTCTACTGAGCGCTTCGCCCTTGGGAGCACTGGCCAGCTCGTCAATCAGGTTCTGCGGAACCAGGACCCCGGGCACATTGTCGTTCATGTACCTGGCCATCCGGGCTGAAACGAGCAGTATTATCCCTGCCAGCACCTTGACTCGGAACTGGCGGGCAAACTCCATGAACCGGGTGAAATTCTCCAGGTCGTATATCGCCTGAGTCTGGAAAAATTCCGCCCCTGCCTCCACCTTCTTTTCGAACCTGGCAAGTTGCGGTTCGAGCGGCTTTGCCTCCGGGGTAACTATCGCCCCGGCGCAGAACTCCACCGCCCCGTCAAGATCGTTCCCCCCCAGGTCCTTGCCCGATTCCATCAGACGAATGGTGTGCAGAAGTTGAGAGGAATCGAGATCGAAGACTCCCCTGGCCTGCTTGTGATCCCCCACGGGAATGGCATCGCCGGTAAGGCAAAGGACGTTTCTTATGCCTCTGGTATAGGCAAGGAGAAGCTCCGCCTGGAGGGCCAGCCGGTTGCGGTCGCGGCAGGTCATCTGCAAGATAGGCTCACCGCCCCGCTCCTTAATCGCCAGGCAGCCACCGATGGAGGGAAACCGCATCACCGAACTCTGGTGATCGGTTACATTGAGGGCGTCCACCTTGTCTTTCAGAAGATCGATGTGATGGAGCATCCTGGCGATATTTGTTCCCTTCGGCGGGCCAATCTCGCTGGTAATGACGAACCTGCCGGAATCGAGTGCCTCTCTCAAGCTCTGTGTCATTGTCCCTCCACTGGGGATTGGTGATTGGTTACTCGTATTAGCCTCGGTCGGGGTGCAACGTGGAAATTCCTTGGCGGCTGATATTTCTTCATCAGGTCAAGTCGCCCCTGTTTCTCCAGGAGCTGGTAGATCAGCGTCCAGGCGCAATCCCTCTCCTTATCGACCTCACACTTGCCGTTGTTGGTGCCCCCACAGGGGCCGTTTATCAATCCCTTGTGGCAGGCGGTAATGGGACAGATACCCGCAGTTTCACCCAGGACACACTCCCCGCACTGGTCACAGGCTTCCCGAAAAATGCCCGGACTTTCCTCGATGCCGATAAAGAGGGTATCCAGGGCAGGAATTACCGGTTTATTGATATACTGAGCCGTCTTCTGTACCCCCAGAGCGCAGGACATCACCAGAATACAGATAGCATCCCGAATGGCCTGACCATTCTCTGCCATAGCTGCCCCGGTCATCTCATCGCAGGCGGTCGGTATGACCGTCGAGCCGGTAACGATCTTACCCCACTCCTGAAGGTGGGCGATCATCTCAGCGACCTCCTCTATCCCGCCGGTTCTGGTCATCGTGGCGCAGGTGCCGCAGCCGATGACAAAGATTCTATCGAAGCGCCCCAGGCATTTCTTCATCTCGTCGAAGGGTTTTGACCTGGTGATTGATTTCATCACTCCCTCCTTTGAGGTGATTAGTGATTGGTGATTAGTGATTTGTCCCCACCCCCCAATCACCAATTACCAATCACCTGGTGAGGTCACATCGCAGACACCGCTTTGCTTCTTCCCTGCCTTGCTCCTCCGAGAATCCCCGCTCAATTTCATCAAAGCTCCGCCTTCGCTCCTCAGGCGGCAGGATGGGCATGGCGACTTGACGTTGGGCCTTCCATTCCTCCTCCGTTTCCTCCGGGGCTGGTTTCTCAGCGATCTCCTCCTTCAGATCATACATCTGCACCCGCGAGGCATCTTGCTTGAAGTACTTATCTATTGCCAGGGCCGCTCGCCGCCCGGCAGCGATAGCGTCTATGACCATGCCGGGCCCGGTAACGAAATCCCCGCCGGCAAAGACCCCGGGGAGATTGGTAGCCAGGGTATTGCTATCGACAATCAGGGTTTCCCACCGCGTGCGCTCCAGGGCGCTATCGGCGGGCAGGAAGGAAAGATCAGGAGCCTGACCCACAGCAGCGATAACCGTGTCTGCCTCCATGAAAGTGCCTGAATCCTCGATCGGAATGGGCCGCCGGCCGCTATCGTCCGGCTCACCCAGCTTCATCCGGATACACTGCAATCCCGATACCTTCCAGCCCGCGGTCACTATCCGGGTGGGACTAACCAGGAGATTGATTTTGACCCCCTCGGCAAGGGTCTGGTCGTACTCGACTTCGGTTACCGGCATCTCGGCTCGAGAACGGCGATAGTAGATATTCACCTCCTCGGCACCAAGACGAAGCGCCGTGCGAGCGGAATTCAGAGCCACATTTCTACCACCGATCACCGCTACCCGCCGCCCCACGGTAACCTCCCGGCCAATCTTCATATCCCTCAGGAACTGGAGCCCATAGTGAAGTCCCT
>QLUN01000249.1 GCA_018725455.1 Chloroflexota bacterium | reverse complement strand
AGGTGGCCGGGCGAGCGGGGCGGGGGCGATGGGGGGGGCGAGTAATCATCCAAACCTACACCCCGGAGCACTATGCTATCGTTGCCGCCGCTAAACAGGATTTCCGTGCCTTCTATGAGCAGGAGATTGCCTTTAGACGGCAGTACGGCAATCCTCCGTTCAACCGGCTGGCGAGCCTGATTTATGCCCATACCAACCCCGAGCGCTGCCAGGGGGAGACCGAACAAATGATGCTCCTCCTCCGAGAAGAGAGAGACTCTCAGGGACTAGCCAGCACTACCTTGATAGGCCCCTCCCCCGCTCATACTCAGCGGATCCGCGGTCGATACCGCTGGCAACTGATTATCCGAGGCCCCGACCCGATGTCCATCATCTCCAAAGTGCCCATCCCGCAGGGTTGGACCGTGGATGTCGACCCTGTAGGGCTGGCCTGAATCCCTCTGAGTTGAAACCCTGTGCCGTTGAATCCCTCTGAGTTGACAGTCTACCGCCCGCTACTTATAATTAGTAATTGGTAATTGGTGACTGGTAATTGGGGGGTGGGGACTAATCACCAATCACCAATTAGAGGTAATCACTGCCATGGCCGTATTGCCCATACTGCGGTTCGGAAACCCCATTCTACGCCAGAAATCAAAGCGCATCAGCAGTATCGATGGATCGATACAGAAACTCATCGACGATATGATCGAGACCATGCGAGACGCTAATGGAGCTGGACTTGCCGCCCCCCAGATCGGCAAACTGCTGCGAGTGATTGTCATCGGGTTGCCGGGGGAAGAGCCCTTTGCCCTGATAAACCCCCAGATCATGAAGAAATCAGGCGAAAGGGAGGTCGTAGAGGGGTGCCTCTGCTTCCCTGGGTACAGAGGCAAGATGAAGCGCGCCGTCTCGATTACCGCAAAAGGACGCGACCGTCATGGTAAGGAAGTCCGCCTGAAGGCTGAGGACCTCCTGGCTCAAACCCTGGAACATGAGATAGATCATCTCCATGGCGTATTGTACATTGATCACCTGCAGGGCGAAGACAGCCTCTACAGGATACATCAGGGGGAGACCCCCTGAAACCCCTTCTGTCACTGCGGTCCTCCGCAGGTGCTGAGATTGAGGGTTAGAAGAGGAAACGACTGCATGGGCAGTAACCTCGCTCCTGATCGAAATAGAGCGGAAGTGTGGAGCAATGGAGACGGCGAGACAATTACAGGCAAGCTCGACTTCGAGTTACCTACTTAAAACAGCGGGGAGCCCAATTATTGCCAAAGACTGAGCTAGTGAGCATCAGAAATGGAACCGAGAGGATAGGGGTTTTCGTGTGCCACTGCGGCCTCAACATCGCCGGTGCGGTGGATATGGAGAGGGTGGTGGCGGAGATAAGGAAATATCCCGGTGTGGTTTACGCTGAACGTTACCAGTATATGTGTTCCGACCCGGGGCAGAACTTGATGCGAGAGGCGATAAGGGAATATCATCTGGATGCCATCGTAAACGCTAACTGCGCTCCTTCTCTGCACGAGAAGACGTTCCGCAGCGTGGTGGCTTCAGAGGTGATCGGAGGCGGGATAGCAGGAATGCAATCGGCTTTGACCATTGCCAACACCGGATATGAAGTGGTATTGGTGGAAAGTTCCCCCTGGATTGGCGGGCGCCTGGCTCAGATATCAAGCACCTTTCCGACTTTGGATCGGCCAGAGTGCCTCATAGCGCCTATGATGGCAGGGGTTGCTTCCCATCCCAGGATCACCCTTTATGCTTACTCCGAAATAGAAGAGGCCTCGGGGTATGTGGGCAATTTTGTAGCGATCCATATTCCATTCGCCGAAGCGGTGCCGCAGAGGCCGGTGATAGATAACGAGTCATGTATGCGGTTCACGGTTCAAGGGGAGGGGGACTCCGGAGCGAAGCGTCTCTATTGGTGGTGAGTGTCGCTCCTGCGAAGAGGCTTGCCCCGCCGGAGC
>QLUN01000248.1 GCA_018725455.1 Chloroflexota bacterium | reverse complement strand
AAGCCGAGCGCCGAATCGCGCAGCATCCAGTGAATGGTTTCGCCCGACGCACCGGGGTGGGCGAGCGGGCTTTTGGCGTCGATGGCGAGGGTGGAGCGAGGCATGGGAGATCCTTTAAAGACCGTCTGGCGACACTCCGCTTTCATGCCCACCGACGCATCCATCGCGCCGATGAGCGGCGCCGAAGCGCGCAGCGCGGAGGCGTCCGCTCCATTGGCTGGTTAGGCCACATCTCGCGATGCATTCTCGACGAGTGCTTGGGATTTGCGTTCCTCTTCGAGCTTTGCGGCCAGCACATCGACTATCGCGCTCGCTTGTTCGCCAAGATCTCCGGTAGGATTGTAAGTCATTCCACCGACCCGACGTGTGTCGTCGAAGGCTCCCGGCATTGCATCGGAGAACCAGACAGGAATTACTGCATTTTCGCCGAATCGCTGTTTGAATTGCTCAGATTCGAATTTCGTCCAGATTTTTCTCGGATACTCGCTGCTGAGCAGCGCAACGACAAACTTAGATTCACTTCGGTAAATAGGAGCCAAGTACTCTTCAACGTCGTTCGCCAGAATTCGATGCCGCTCATTTTTGTCGTAGAAGACGCTGATTTCACGCGCCGCGAGCAAATTGCTTAGAGCCTCTGCAAGGTCTCTGTTCTCCCCAGCGAAAGAAAGGGCGAAATCATATTTGCTGTTGAATTCAATACTGAAATATCCCACTTGGCGAGAGAACTTCGACCAGATCAAATGGCGAATGAAATAAAGAAATTTCGGGTCCTCAACGGTCAGGAGTTCCGTCTTTTGCTCAAAGTGAATCAGCTCACCTATCTGAGCGCTGCTTTCAATAAGGGTATTTAAGTGCCCTTTTTCAATGACCTGTGTAACGCTTCCTTTCAGCCCCGGGTTCGCTGCAATCGCTTCTTTGGTATCTAGAGCGCCTTCGGGAGTTTGAGATAGCCACCTCAGGAGATTCAGGTAAGGTGCCCGACCCTCTCTTCGGAGCTTGTTGCCGGTTGCGAAGTCTCTAGCAAGTGGGAAGAATCTTGGATTTAAATCCTCAAGGACTGCCTCGCGAATGCGCGGAAGGCTTACCGTCACAGACTTAGGCCCACTCCCCATAAAAGTTTCACGGATTCCGTCTTGGAGACATGCCTCGTGGCACAGGACCTGGGCCATGGCAAAGCTTCCCTCTGCTTCTAAAGCAATTTCCTCAGCGATTGCTAGGTCGCAGTTTAGAGCGCTCTCACCCAGAGAGACCATTTGGCGAATTCTCTCAATATTCGTTCTTCCGACTCGAATCACCTCAACTCGATGGAGAACGTCGGGCGCGTATTCGACCAAGGTTTGGCCGGCGCGGTTTATTCCAATTAGGATAACCTTGCTCGATTCGTCTTCTTCATCGGCCAGAAGCTTAACGTAGTCAGTGAGTTGTTGCTTTGCTGCGGTCGGAAGGCGGTGGAAATCGTCTACTACTACGATTCCAACACTTCCCATTGTATGAAGCTGTGTTATTACATCAATGTCTGATGGGCGTCGAGCCGATAGAACTAGAGCGGATTCGGCTTGGCCAATATCTTCCAACGCTTTCCTGATGCACGAAGTTTTTCCAATTCCGGAGGGCCCTTCGACGATCATGCATCGACCTGGTGTATTTAAGGCTACGACAACTCGGTCGTACTCATGTGGAGGTACGAAAGTGTGGGTGGGCAGCCCTGACTTCTTGAAAACTTCGTCTATCCTCGGCATTTGGAACTTCCTGAATTGTGAGTGGTGACCGATGGGGCCTAACCAATGTTTCGCAGCATAATCCACGCGACCAACGGAGTCACCCATTGATCCCCCAGTTCCCCTTGCGGCTGGCCGCCAAGCGAATACTTGCGCCCGCTGTCGTCCATTTGAGCTTTCTGCGCGTCGACGGTCAGGCCCTCGACTACATCCCCGGCCAGTTCATCCAGATTCACCTCACCGGCCGCGACGGCCAGCCGA
>QLUN01000247.1 GCA_018725455.1 Chloroflexota bacterium | reverse complement strand
GTGCTAGCCGAAAAGTCCCGTGACGGACACACAGCAAAAGTACGGGAACTGCTCGAAAAGCATGGCGCTGCGAAGCTGTCGGAGATTGACCCTTCAGAATACCCGGCGCTGCTTGCGGAAGCCGAGGTGCTGGGGAATGGGTAAACATGCCTTCCTGTCCGCGTCCTCCTCCCACAGGTGGCTAAACTGCCCACCATCTGCGCGGCTCAGCGAGAGTTACGAGGACAAGAGTAGTAACTATGCCGTCGAGGGTACTGACGCACACGCTTTTTGTGAGTACAAGTTGCAGCTTGCGCTTGGGCGGCCTGCCAGTGATCCAACCGAGAATTTGACCTACTACAACGCGGAAACCGAAGATTGCGCCAACGGCTACGTCGCCTACATCCTTGAACTGGTAGAATCGGCGAAACAGACTTGCAGTCACCCTTTGGTACTGATCGAACAGCGGCTAGACTTCTCAAAGTATGTCGAAGGGGGTTTTGGCACTGGGGATTGCGTGGTCATCGCAGATGGGATGTTGTACATCATAGACTACAAGCACGGTGAAGGTGTACGGGTGGAAGTTGAGGGTAATCCACAGCTGATGTTGTACGCACTGGGTGCGCTGGAAATGTTTGATGGTGTTTATGACATTGACGCAGTTAGTATGGAGGTGTATCAGCCGCGCTTAGAAAATATCAGTACACACACAGTTTTTAAAGAATCCATCTACCAATGGGCGGAAGAAGTCCTGAGGCCAACCGCCGAACTCGCTTACGCAGGGGAAGGTGAATTCAACTGTGGTGACTGGTGCCAGTTCTGCCGGGTGAAAGCAGAGTGCCGAGCAAGGGCTGAACACAACCTGGAGCTTGCCAGGCACGACTTCAAGCTTCCGCCGTTACTTGAAGATGACGAAGTTGAAGCTGTACTCGAAAAGGTAGATGGGCTTGTGTCGTGGGCTAATGACATCAAGGCCTACGCGCTACAAACAGCGCTGAATGGTAAGAAGTGGAGCAGCTGGAAGCTGGTGGCCGGCAGAAGTAATCGCCGGTACACGGACGATGCAGCTGTCGCCAAGGTTGTTAGCACGGCCGGCTATGATCCTTACGAACGTAGTGTACTAAGTATCACTGCGATGGAGAAAGTACTCGGCAAGACACGGTTTACCGAACTGCTCGGCGGACTAATCGAGAAACCGCCTGGCAAGCCGGCGCTTGTGCCGGCAACGGATAAGCGTAAGGAAATCACAGCGGCGGCAAATGATTTTGCCGACCAAAATTAGGGGGTTTTTATAATGACAACTAAAATCGTTACAGGGCCTAACACACGCTGGAGCTACGCAAATGTATGGGAGCCAAAGGCCATCGAAGGTGGTACGCCGAAGTATTCAGTATCACTCATCATCCCTAAATCCGACACTGAAATAATCGCGAAAATTAAAAAGGCGATTGGAGTGGCGTATGAGGAGGGCGAAGCAAGACTAAAGGGCAACAGCAAAACAGTACCGCCCCTTTCCACCATCAAGACGCCGTTGCGTGATGGCGACACCGAAAGACCAGATGATCCAGCTTACGAAAGCGCCTATTTCATCAATGCGAACAGCACGACCGCGCCCGGCGTGGTAGACGCAGACCGCCAAGAAATCCTCACGCGGGGTGAGGTTTATAGCGGCGTATACGGTAGGGCCAGCATCAACTTCTATGCTTTTAACACCAATGGAAACAAAGGTATCGCTTGCGGATTGAACAACTTGCAGAAAATCCGTGATGGTGAGCCGCTTGGTGGTAGATCCCGCGCGGAGGATGACTTCGCAGAGGACGAAGACTTCTTATTCTAAAAACTGATAGCGGCAAGGCAGCTTGCCGCTTTCTTTTCAAAAGGAGGAGGAAGAAAGGTGTTAAACGAATTACAAATCCGCTACAATACCGACTGGAAAGGAAGGCCTTATGATGCAGACGGTTTAGAGCCTGCAGGCATCATGTGTATACATCTGGATGTGGTTTTCC
>QLUN01000246.1 GCA_018725455.1 Chloroflexota bacterium | reverse complement strand
CCGTGGTGAGATCGCTCGGTTTTACTGAGTATTTCAGGGTTTCACAGACGGCTTTCATAAGGTTATTACTCGCAGGGCCGCCACCCTTTTCAGCCGTCAAAAGGTCGAATACGGAATCATTTTCTGTGCTATTCTTGATACGGCGAATATCTAAATTTGGTGGGTAATCTACCTGCAAACATTGCCGCCACATCTCCACCCATTCCGCATGTTTGATGTAGCCTTTACCCTTGAAGTAAGAGCGTCTAACAAACATGAGTACATGTAGATGGGGGTGGGCTTGTCCAGTGTCAGGGTTGCGTGTCACCTCAAGCGACCGCACAAAACCCCGCGCTGGCCATGCCTTACGTTGAATCAGTCTCTGAAAACTCTTTTGGAGATGGTCAACAGTTGAGCGCAATTCTGTTATTTCACAGTTGCGCAATGTCAACGTTAACAGTAGAGGTACGTAGGTTTCATGGTCGGCAAGATATTGCGGCAATGCCTTAAAGAATCTTGCTCGCCACATGAGTTGCTTTCTCCACTGGCAAACAGGACACAATCTCACTCTACAAAATTTGGCCGCGTAGAGTTTCAGTCCTATTTTGCCCGCTTCAAGCTCTTGCTGAGCAAATGCGAGCCGTCTGGAGCATTGCTCTATGCGCTGTGAATACCGCTCTAAGCCGCCCTTAGCGAAGTTAAGACTAATCAGCGTGGCGTCTTTGCGGTGGCCGTCCCAGGGCTTGTCAGGTGGGGATAAGTCAGCAAGACTGACTTGTGACAGGGGTTCTGTCATGTGGTGTCCTTTGGTTGTGGTGCTTGGTAGGCATCCCCAACCTATAGAGGGCATCCACCCCTGTCAATACCCCAAAAGCCTTGCTACGACTTAATCAGAGCCGATTCCGGTAAATCAGAGCTATCCCTCAATAATAAATACAAGGAGAAAACCAGCGGCGCGTGCGACCCGGCGCGGCGGATTCTCCGAGCTGAACCCCTTGCACAGCACGCTCTGAGGGGTGCTGAGGGGCGTCGTAGTGTCTTGATTGAACCTATACGCTCAATGCCATACATCCGTCCTGTGAGGGCCATAGGGCGGCGCTGGGGGCACTGACGGCCTACCCACACGCCCCTACAGGCCGACTCACTGACGCGATCACCGCCAACCAACCTGCAAACCACCTGAGAGAGTTAAGGTTAAGGTTTGGTTAAGGTTCGGTTAAGAGAAGGTTAAGGAGTGGGATACCCCCTACCAACCAGGGGCAGACAATGCCGCCCCCAGTGGAGCGTCAAGGGGCTGCGCAAGACCCCTTGACACCCCCCTGGCTGCGTCATGCAGCCGCTGTTTAGGTCGGTAGGGGGAGGTGTGATAGGAACTCTCTGATCGCCGTCTTGATAGCCCCGCCACGATTCGCAGGGAGTGCGAGGGCATCTCTAAGGCGCTTACATTCGATTAGCGGCACCCAGCAGCCCCGCGAAGGTGCCTCAATCTCGGAAATGACATGGAGATAGTCTGAGAGTGTTTCACCCCGTTCTGAGGCGATTCTGAGCAGCGCGTCGTAGGCGTCGTCTGTCAGTCGCACCGAGCGGACGTAACGCGGTGCATCGCCCTTGAGAACGTAGCGACCTATCTCATTCACGGGTTGATCAGGCATAGCCTAAACCCTCACATTCTTTGCTGTGCGTCTGGAAAACTAACGTGTAATACACGATAGCGTAACCTGTATTACATGTCAATACTGACGGCCTAATATGTAACGGCGCATGTCTTCCGCCCAATCAAAGATGATGTGCTGATACTCGCTGAGGTCGGGTATCTCCTCTTCATCGCCGTGTATGAGGTCTTCCGGTTCGTCATCCCTCATGTAGTCCTTGAGGTCACCACCGACTGCGATCGCTCGCAGGTTGTGGAGCTGCGATGCCAGCTCCGCAAGCCATTCGTGATCCGTGGTGAGATCGCTCGGTTTTACTGAGTATTTCAGGGTTTCACAGACGGCTTTCATAAGGTTATT
>QLUN01000245.1 GCA_018725455.1 Chloroflexota bacterium | reverse complement strand
TTCAGTCTTGCTTCCAGCGCTTCATAGAAGGCATTTGCCTCGCTTTCATGTTGGAACATGCAGATAAGGTGAGTAGCCCGGGGGAATCTCACCCCCAGGCCCTCTCAGAACCGGACGTGAACCTCTCAGCTCATCCGGCTCCCATTATCCAGCCGCAGGTTTTATCCCCATTTGCCAGTGTGCGAACAATTTTGGTTCCTTCCTGGCAATTCTGCCCAACCAGTGTGTAGTCCTGCGTTGATGATGGTTAAGTTTCTTGTGCTTTTTGCCTGCCCACTTGGTTAAAGCTTTGTCCATGTGCCTGAATATCGGATACAATTCCGATTTGTAAAAGCGCCCGTAATAGTTTATCCATCCTCTTATGACCGGGTTGAACATCCGAGAAAGGTCTTCAATGGACTTGTCCGGCTTTAAATGCATTCGCCAGCCCCGGATTGTCTGTCGTATGGCCTTTTTGGCCTTGTTGCTTACCGCCGGGGTAAAGTTAATGAAGTGCTTTCCTTTCCAGTTCTTTGATCTTCTCGGTCGAAAAGTATAGCCGAGAAAATCGAAGCTGGTTACCGGATAATCCCCTTTCCGGTCATCGTCCTTGCAATAGATAATACGGGTCTTCTCCGGATGCAGTTCTAGTCCGCATTCCTCAAACCTTTGCTTTAGCCTTTCCTGCAGAGCCTTAGCATCGCTGAGGCTTCTGCAGTGGGCTATACCATCATCGGCATATCTTGCAAATGGCTTGTCCGGTTGTTCCCGGGTCATCCACACATCAAATGCATAGTGCAGAAACAGGTTTGCCAGGACCGGACTGATAACGCCACCTTGCGGCGTACCTTTGGTCCGCTCTATTACTGAGCCGTCAGGCATCTGAAATGGCACTCTTAGCCATCTCCGGATGTATAATATGACCCACGGGTTGTCTGTATGTTTACAAACCGCTTTCATAAGCAGTTCGTGGTCAATGTTGTCAAACAACCCCTTGATGTCAAATTCCAACACCCAGTCATATTTCCAACAACGCTGACGGGTCACGGCCAGGGCATCATGTGCCGATTTACCCGGTCGGTATCCGTACGAATCCGGATGGAAATGCGGTTCTACTTTAGGCTCGAAATAGATTTTGGCTACCATTTGCGCTACTCGGTCAGCCACCGAGGGCACTCCGAGAACGCGCTTTCCACCGCTTTTCTTCGGTATTTCTACCGCTTTTACCGGTGGGGGAAAGTAGCTGCCTGAAGACATCCGGTTCCAAATCTTGTAGAGGTTGTTCTTCAAGTTGGCCTCAAACGCTTCTATACTTTCATCGTCTATTCCCGCCGCTCCTTTGTTTGCTTTTACACGCTTAAACGCTTCCAGGAATACATGTTTGGAGATTTCATACGTCTTTGTTTTGTCCATTGGCTCCTCCCTTGTGGTTGACCATTTTCCAAAACCGGATAACACAACCCCTTCGCTCCGCTCCCATTACAGCAGTTTCATCACTAATACGGGCTGTTCCGCCCCTGTGCTCCGCATTGGTACTTTCGTCCTTGCGGGGCTTCCGCTTGGAGTTTTCCCTTCACATCGGAGAACAGGTTCCCAAGTTCCTAACCGAAGCCTGTGCCATGTTCACGCCGCCTCCATGCCGGCCACCATCTGGACAGTAAGCAGGTTTCCTCCAGACCTATCCCGGGCTAACGACTTCCTCCCGGTTTTGATGACGTCCCTACGCTTTCGACACTTTATCAGCGGTTCACTGGTGTTCGTCTCCATTGGCACTTACCTGACGAGGTCTCGCCTCGCCTTTTACCGTAACGCTCACTACCACGACTTTTGACCGCAGCAGCTTACGGTGGTTTGAAGCCTCCACCTGCATGGCGGCTCCGAAGGGCCATCCTTCATCTTCAGTTAAGCATAGCTTCGGGCTTATGCAGCCCTACGCCTTCTTGGCGCACAGTCGTCAGCGTATCTGACGATGTGCGCTTCTCCTTTACACTGCTTCTTTACCACCAAGGCAAACCA
>QLUN01000244.1 GCA_018725455.1 Chloroflexota bacterium | reverse complement strand
TCAAAGAGGCGCTGACTCGTGATCACCGATTCGTCCCCGATATGAGGCACCTGGGCATTTTCGGGCACTGCTTGACATGCGAGTGATTTTTTTGTTAAGATTAGGACTTACGCAGTTGAGAAGCCAGTGCATAGCTATCGGCTAATTGGCCGAAGCTAGCGGCGTGGCCAACTGCGTAACTCCTATAACAGAAGACCAAAAAAGCTTGACATCTCTGTAAATCTATGATGCCATGAAATCAAGGCGGAGCCCAGAGGGAAAAACTAACCCTTGACTTTTCCAGGGCGGTTGTCATATGTCATATAATGAAGGCAAGATGGGGGACCTGAGGAGTCGCGACAAATCGGAGTGGTCAAAACTTTTTGGAAAAACTAAATTGTTACAGAAAAACTAAACTGTTACTCTGGTAGAGATGGATCAATCCCTGCTGGCGTCGCGCCGAGTTTACCATCTCCGGCTTCCCCGCGCCCCAGAAAAGCTCGCTCAGGTATCGAGTTATCTGATTTCCCCCCAGTCGAGGATAGGTTCGATACAGCTCCAGGATATGCTCCCCGACCTTCGGACGCGAATCACACTCAGCCAGGGCGAGAGAAAATGGCAAAACCACATTCACCGTGATCTCCCGTGCCCGTCCCGACCCGATGAGGTCGGGGATCAGAAAGCCGGACTCAATCGCCGTCGCGCCTCTTCCGGGATTCGCCCCTGCTACAAGATCGGACACTCCCCGGAGCAAGCCTCCTTCCAGATAGCGGTCGAAGAGACGTCCCGCCGCTAGGAGGCGCCGCGAGGGAAAATTCCTGGGATGCATACGGAAGAAGTGCCAGTCGGCGTAGCTCATAGCGTCTTCGACATTCAGGGAACGCCAGATATCCTCCAGCTTCGATGGCACCTCCAAACCCCCAAAGCCGGACTTCTCCCCGCATTGTGAAGGCAGCAACCCCGCCCCACCCAGAAGCAGAGCCTGGAGCACAAGGCTTCTGCCACCGAACTCCTGCTCCTGAGCGATGCTCTCCAAGACCCGCAGCGGCAGCCGGCGTGCCAGCTCCTGAAAGGGCTTCTTATTCCTGGTGTATCCCAGGGCTCCCATCACACCCTGGTACAGCACCTCGGCCGGTTCATCGAGAATCAACCCCACCTCAAAAAAGCCGACTTCAAATAGAACCGCTCCTCGCCACACCAATCCAGGATTTCGCCGATTCTTGCTTCTCCGTGGTGACTCCCAACGCCTCGGCAGGGAGAAACGAGAGTCATCGCCCGGAGGGAAAGCTCATCCATTGAGCCATTGAGGAAGTCATGCAGGGGTAAGGTGGGAGCCGATTCCCCGTTTTCAAGTTGAGCCGGCTTTTTCGCATCGTCCCACAACACCACGTGGAGAATCACCCCGTTGAAATGCCGATCGAGGTGATGGCCATGTGCCCTCCAGTCGCTCGACTTCACGTGGAGTTCGACATCGCCCTGGAGTATCTCGTCATCAAGAATAACGATGGCTCCGAGGAAATCGGGGCCGCTATCCTTGTTCTCTATTCCGGGCGAGCGCACCCTCACCATCCGGCCGTCACTCGTAGGAAGGGCGCCTTTCTGTACCCATTGACCCTTCCAGATTCTGGCCAGCAGGCTTTCGGGGACTCCGCACTTATTGTCTGGATTGATACCGGTCATCGGTCACAACTCACAGCCGCAAGACGTTGCGTCTGCTACGCCTCCCTTGCATACCGGAGGATCTCCCTCAGTGCCGGCCTCTTGCCGTACATCAGCAGAAATACCCTGAAAACCTTGGCCACAACCCATATCCCGACAGCAATCGATCCCCCCAGGATGGTCAGACTCAGCGCCAATTCCCAGAGGGGAATGGTAGTATTGGGGAGTCGCATCATCACCGTCATCGGGGCGGTGAGGGGAATAAAGGTCAGTATTCTGGCAAGGAGCCCATCGGGGTGCATAAGGATTGCATCGGACAGCATCATCGGCACTACCGCCGGCACGATGAAGACGCCCG
>QLUN01000243.1 GCA_018725455.1 Chloroflexota bacterium | reverse complement strand
GGTTATACTCATAGCAACTATTGTCAGTGCTATAGCGATATTGATTCTTAGCTTTGCCTCCGTAGGCTGGATGATTAGAGCCCTTTTCCCATGGGAGCGCCTAATGTTGTTGGCTTCAGGGACAGGGCTAGTTGTAGGGTTTATTCTTGAATCACCGATCATTTGGGTGATTGCTTTGGTTCTGGGTGCGATCGTCTACCTTGCCCATACAGGCCTATGGAGGAAAATCCTCAGGCAACGGGCCCAACCTGGGGTTACCAGAGGTAACCCGATCGGACTGCGGCAGAGTAATTCCACACATTCCACCGGGTTGAGTGGAAACCCAAAAACAGGTAAAGATGAGGAAACCTGAAATTGCTGCGAGAGAGGCCGTGGTTAAAACTCTGGCCTGAAGAAGTCCCACAACACCTGGATTACCCCGAGATACCCCTCTTCGAACTCCTGTCCCGGACGGCTCAAGAGTGGCCTGGGAATGTCGCTTTCCGTTGCCGGGAGCGCTCGCTGACCTACCAACAGCTCGACGATCTAACCAACAAGCTGGCCGCCGGGCTCCGCGATTTGGGGGTAAGAACGGGGGACCGGGTGATGCTCTTTCTCCCCAACAGCCTCGAATTTGTTATCGCATACTACGGAATACTGAAGGCCGGTGGTATAGTTGCCACAACCAACCCGCTCTACCGGCAGGCGGAGTTAAGGCATCAGCTCAATGATACCGAGTCTAAGGCTATTATTGCCAACCGGGACCTTTACCCCCTGGTCAAGGCGGTACAAGCTGAGACCAAACTGCAGATGGTCCTTCTAACCGACGCCTCGGAGAGTGGAGCGATTTCCTTCACCGAGATACTGGAGAAATATCCCCCCCTCCCACCCCCGTCCCCCATCAATCCCAGGGAAGATGTGGCGGTGATCGTTTACACCGGGGGAACGACCGGCCCTTCAAAGGGGGTCTTGCTCACCCATTATAATCTGGTGGCTAATGCGATGCAAAATGCCGCCTGGTTCGGATGGAGCAGTCAAGATATCGTCATCGGCCTGCTCCCATTCTACCACAGTTGGGGAGGCTGCACCTGCATAAACTCGCCGATCTACAGTGGTGCCCCGGTGATCATCCTGCCCCGCTTCGATACCGAGAAACTGCTGCTGACCGTGGAAAAGGAAAGGGCGACCGTCCTTTACGGCGCCGCCTCAATGTTTATCACACTGGCAAATAGCCCGGCCATAAGCAAATATGACCTCTCGAGCCTGAGGTACGTGAAGGGCGGCGCAATGCCCATCCCACCAGAAATAAGAGAAAGATGGGAGCAACTAACAGGGGTGAGGATGATCTTAGGCTACGGCCTGAGCGAGGCCTCGCCGGAGACCCATAACTCCCCTCCACAAAGGGTGAAGCCGGGAACCATTGGAATACCGGTCATTGATACCGACGCCCGCATTGTGGATGAGCATACTGGCGAAATTGAACTGCCGGCCGGCCAGATGGGCGAACTGGTGATCCGGGGACCGCAGGTCATGAAGGGATACCTCAACCGCCCCGAGGATACCAGGGAGGCACTGCGCAGCGGGTGGCTCTATACCGGCGACCTGGCGCTGATAGATGAGGAGGGGTATTTTCGCATCCTCGATCGCAAAAAGGAAACCATCAAATACAAAGGCTATACCATCGCCCCGGCGGAGGTCGAGGCCGTCCTCTATGAGCACCCGGCGGTCAAGGAATGTGCCGTGGTCGGCAAACCCGATCCATTAGCCGGCGAGATGCCCAAGGCATACGTGGTCTTAAAGGAAGGCTCTACCGTCGAGGGGGAGGAACTGATCAACTTCTGCGCCGCAAGGATCGCCCCCTACAAGCGCATCCGAGAGGTTGAATTTATCGCAGAGATACCCAAGACCCCCGTGGGGAAGGTGCTGCGGAGGGTCCTGCGGGATAGGGAAGCAAGAAATCTCAGCGACCTCGGCGATCTCTGCGGTGAATCGTAATACCCGGTCAGTAAAGGAGACCTATAGTGAGCTTCAAGGTAG
>QLUN01000242.1 GCA_018725455.1 Chloroflexota bacterium | reverse complement strand
CAAAGTTTGATGGAGATACCTAAAGCCCTGTGGTGGACTGAGCGCGAAGTTTTCAATCAAATAGCGGCTGTCACCGAGGTACGTATGGCGCGGCTATCGCGGCTACATCCAGTGTTAAAGGCGCGGCCTGGCACAGGGGAGCAAGCCGATCTAAAGGCGGCGAAGATAGGTACACACCTTCTACGCAACGCATATAACGACAAAATTATACAAAATAAAATTCAAGAGGCAGTAAGCTGGACGGAAACTTGCGGTACGGTTTTTTTCAAAAATACATGGAATGCCGATCTTGGCCCTGTAGTAGCCAGATTTAGCGGACAAGGTGGACCAACTCAAGACTTGCGCGAAGGCGACTTAGAAGTCATGGTGGTTCCACCACAGGAGATTTACCCAGATAATACACTTCACCAAAATCTAGCTGACTGTGAATCTTTGATTCATGCGAGGGGCTTTCCAGTCGGTAAAATAGAAGACCGCTGGAACGTGAAAGTGGCACCGGAAGCCGTTTCAGTTATGAAACTAAGTCGCGCTATGCACGGACTGTCTGGCGGCCAGAGTTTTAATACTGATAGCAGATCTGCTTTGAAAGATTATGCTTTGGTTAAAGAATACTGGGAGCGACCCAGTAAAAAATTCCCGAAAGGGCGCCTGATTATCGTTGCCGGTGGCGAAGTGCTACATGCCGGCGATTTACCATTCCTAATAGGTGAAAATGCTCAACCAGATTTACCATTCACCAAATATGACAGTATAGAGCGCACGGGCGTGTTCTGGGGGCGTTCTATAGTGGAGCGGCTTATCCCGGTGCAAAGGCGGTACAACGCTGTGCGAAACCGGAAAGCGGAATACTTGAATCGCGCTGCGATTGGTATCCTAGTTGTGGAAGAAGATTCTACAGATATGGATATGTTGGAGCAAGAGGCCGGCGCACCAGGTACGATCTTAACTTATAAAAGGGGCAGTTCACCACCTGCCTTTATGCCTACATCGCCGCTACCAGCGGCTTTTGCGCATGAAGAGGCAAGTCTGTTGCAAGAGTTTAGTCAGTTGTCCGGCGTGTCTGAATTATCGCGTCAGTCTGCGGCTCCTGCAGGTGTAAAGTCTGGGGTGGCGCTGTCTATCGCACTGGAGCAAGATGACACCCGCTTAGCAAGCACTGCGGCTAATCTGTCGCAGTTCATGGTGGATAGTGGAAAACAGTGGCTACGACTATACAAGCAGTACGCACATGGATCGCGAATTTTACGTTTAGTAGGTAAAAATAATGTGGTGGAGGTGTTAGAGTGGTCAGGTACAGACATACAAAGCGATGATGTCGTTGTTGAGCCGTATTCTGCGTTAGCTGAAAGTCCGGCTCAACGTAGGCAAATGGTGCATGAGTTGCTCGCAGCAGGGCTTTTTGCTGATCCTGACACCGGTAAAATCACTAAAGAAATGCGTAGCCGCATTTTTGAAATGATCGATATGGGAAATTGGGAATCAGGGGATGATGATGACGCGTTGCACCTCACAAAAGCCGAACGGGAGAATCTCCGCATGGCTGACGGCCACAAAGCAGTCGCAGTAGACTATGATGACCACATCTTACACATCAGCCGCCATAATAAATTCAGATTGACCGTAGACTATGAAGCATCCGCGCACCAGTTAGACGCGCAGTTTTCAGAACATGTGCAAGAGCATGTGCAGTTTATGGCTCCAGCAGAGCCTGAGGCTGCCATGCAGGCCATGCTGGACGCTACAGAGCAGCAAGCTGGCGAGAACCTGCCACCGCAGGCCGCCGAAGGAGGATAAACGATGAATTTACAGCTTTTTAGCGAAGAGGAAGCGAAGCCTGAAACTTTATTAGAGTGGATGGATCGCCAAGCACAAACTGAGGATGCCCCTGCAGAACCGGCGCAAGTAGAGCCAGAACAAGCGCCGGCGCCGGTGCTACCCGAGAAATTTAAAGGTAAGAGCCTAGACGAGATCGCCCGCAGTTATACTGAACTAGAAAGGTGGAACCACCAGTTGGCCCAGCG
>QLUN01000241.1 GCA_018725455.1 Chloroflexota bacterium | reverse complement strand
ACCTCATCGTATTTGCGCCACTTCACCTCGCCAGACTTAATCCTTGAGATCATCTCAAGGAGGCTTTCACAGAAATCGGGATCAGCGAGAATCACTTCTGTTGGGTCGTTTCTCTTAGCACGTTTCAGATTCAAAACAAACTGCGTGAAAATCTCCGAGACAGATGTCCGTTGCTCTTCTGCATAAGCTTTGGCGTAATCGATCAAGTCCTTGTCCAGGGTGATGTTGATTTTGCCTTTCTTCATTGTCAGCGCTCCCTACCGTGCTCATAGTATACGCCTATTATACAGCTATGTCAACCGCAAGAAGGTCTCGACCAGACCACGTCGTAGCGCCCGCAAATATACCTGTTATCATGGCTACTCCATGCTGGCACCACGCTCAGCGCTCAAGCAACCTTGCCCATATTTCCTCAGGTATCCACTGACCTGCTTTTTCCTGGGCCGCCAATCTCTTCTGCGCTTCTCAAATTCGCTCTTATCAATCTCCAGGTCTATCCGGCGGTTGGGGATGTCTATAGAGATATAGTCGCCCTCGGCAACAAGGGCGATCGGCCCTCCCTCGGCCGCCTCCGGTGCTATATGTCCGATACACGGCCCGCGGGTTCCTCCCGAGAATCTGCCATCGGTAATCAATGCCACTGAGTGGGCCAGCCCCCTGCCACTGATAGCCGAGGTGGGACCGAGCATCTCCCGCATCCCCGGCCCCCCTTTTGGCCCCTCGTAGCGGATGACCACCACATCGCCTCCATGTATCTTCCCGCCGGTTATCGCCTCGAAAGCCTCCTCCTCGGAGTCAAAGACCCGAGCCGGCCCTCTCGTTTTTTGCATGCTCTCGACCACCGCAGTCTGTTTCACCACCGCCCCTTTAGGAGCCAGGCTTCCGTAGAGTATGGCTAACCCACCACTGCTATGAACGGGATTATCGAGGCGCCGGATCACCTCCTCGTTGGCAATTTTCGCCGGCGCGATATTTTCCCCCACACTCCTGCCGGTAACCGTAAGGCAATCCAGGGTTAGCAGCGGCTCAATCCGTTTCATTATCGCCGGAACGCCCCCAGCCCTATCCAGGTCCCACAGGGTATAAGAGCCGCCCGGGCGCATATTGCAGATATGTGGAGTGGTTCTACTCAGCTCATCGAATATATCTATCGACATCTCAAGCTCGGTTTCCCTGGCGATCGCCAGTATCTCCAGCACATCGTTGGTTGACCCGGCTACCGCCAGAGATACCCGGATCCAGTTCAGAAAGGCGTTGTAGGTCATTATCTCTCTTGCGGTGATATTACGCCTTATCAGGCTCACTATCTCCTTCCCGCTTTGCCGGGCAATCCTTATCTTTCGAGCATCCACCGCATGAGCACAGCCACAGCCAGGCAGCGACAGCCCGAGGGCCTCCACCCCACAGGCCAGGGTATTGGCACTGAACATCCCGGCGCAGGTCCCGGCACCTGGGCAGGCACAGCCCTCTAACTCCTTCAGGTCATCCAACCCCATCTTGCCATCGCTGACCCTGCCCACCGCCTCAAAGACATCGATTATATCAACTTCCTTCCCCTTGAACTCCCCCGGCAGCATCGGCCCGCCGGTAACCACGATGGTGGGGATATCTAATCGGCCTGCCGCCATCAGGTGTCCGGGAACTATCTCGTCACAGGCGGGAATGAGCACCATCCCGTCGAGGGCGTGCGCCTTGACCATTATTTCAATAGAATTGGCGATCACATCCCGCGACGGCAGGGAATATCGCATGCCATCATGTCCCATGGCCAGACCATCGCATACGGCGATGGTGTGGAACTCGAAGGGCAGTCCACCAGCCTCCCTGATGCCCTCTCTTACGGCATCGGCTAATCCCCGAAGGTGGATATGGCCGGGCACAATATCAGTCCATGAATTTACCACCGCAACGAAGGGCTTCTCCATGTCTTCATCCATCACCCCGCAAGCCTTGAGTAATGACCGGTGCGGCGCCCGCTGCAACCCCTTTTTCAATGTATCACTGCGCATTAGTTTCCTCCCC
>QLUN01000240.1 GCA_018725455.1 Chloroflexota bacterium | reverse complement strand
ATATAATAGAATATGAGCCAGGAGGAGTGGAGACAACTCCCTGGCTCATATTACTGGAAAGGAGGATAACTATGGCTCGACTACCACGGCCATCCCCGAAACAATCCACTATCAGTATACCATAGATCAACTAATATGTCAAATAATAATAACAGGAGGGTACAATGTATCAAACAATAGCAATCCCCGACACAATCGAGCAGGTCAATAGGGCCTGGAACCAGGAAGGGAGGAGATCTGGGAACGAATGGCTCTACCGCTGCCCATTCCACGATGACCAGCATCCCTCCATGTCGGTCAACCCGGGGAAAGAGGTCTATCATTGCTTCGGGTGCCAGGCCTCCGGGCACATTTCCCAAATCATAGGTCCAGACATGAAACCCCAGGTCCGGGGAGTTGTTGCTATAGGTCCCCAGTTAACTAGCAACAACTCCTTCAACATCAATAACGGAGGGAAAGGAGTTGTTGCTACACTTCCCCAGTACCATAGCAACAACTCCTCCGGGGAGGTGAAAAGGGGTGGGGGGGTCGCCACGAGGGCCCCTAATATATGCAGCAGTCGTCCCTTTGAGGCAGGTGCGGAGATGTGGGATGGGGTACTGAGTGACCTGGAAACAAAGCACTATGAGCGGGATGAGAAGGTAAAGGGCTGCGGTAAGATGTGGAACACCTTCAAGTGTGGGGGGTGCGGGGCGACGGTAGCGTTCCAGGGATTCTGCCACGACTCTCTGTGTATCCACTGTCGGCGTCGCCTGGCGTATGCCTTCTTTGCCAAGCGCGACGAACTGGACAATCTCCGTGTAAAGAGTCTGGTATCTCTCCAGATGCGACCTGAATTAGTCGAGAGTGTAGATGAGGCTAAGGAACAAATGGATCGTGGGCGGAAGGTGATCGCTAAGGCAACTAAGGAGTTGGGGATCATCGGTTACATCTACAGTCCCCAACCTCGAATAGGTAACGGTTTGTCAGCTCCAGTTTTCACAGTGTTACTGCCATGTGATGAACTCAAGCGTGAGCATTTTCTAATACTGTGGGTTAGAGCTGGGGGTACGTTGGGGCCAGATGTAAACATCTCGGTGATGAACCTGCAAACTGTGGTTGATCGCTTCATCGAGTACACCACCTTTCCTTTCTATGCCCATACCACTGACGATATTGATATGGGAACTTACTTGGTCAAGGGAATGAAGCACTTTCAAGGCGTTGGCGGCCTCTACCGCGTCACAGGAGGAGCTATGAAGGACAAAAGCGAAAGACCCCCAAGAGTTTGCCCTGTGTGTAGTGGAACAGATTTAACGAAGTGGGGCAAGATTGATGGGGAGAACATCATTTGTTACAAGGGTGGACACATCTGGAGAAATCCACACTGGGGTAAACCTGGAGTAGAAATTCCTGCGGGATTAGATCTTTCCTTGATTAAATAAATCATCGAGGGCTTAACTCCCCGGTCAACAATTTAACCTCATCATCTTCTGGCCTTCCAGGCCTCATTAGCTTGGCGGCGGAGTCTGCTGGCGGCGGCGGCCGCTTCTCTGATGGCGCGCTCGGTATCGATACGTGCCCTTTTCATTTTTCTGAGGCTGAGCTTCACGGGTTTAATGTGTGTGCGGAGAGCCCTGGAGGCGTTGACCTTGAGCTTACGAGCGTCGCGGAGGGCTTTCATAGCTGCTTTTGATTCGTCGTTGGTCAGTGTGTGATGGTCTCGGGTAACGAGGTGGAAGATATCTCGTAGTAGTGCCTGAGCTTGATCGGCCTGGGGTTTGGTAGTCATGGTATAGGTTGTGGTGGCTTGCTGCATGTTTGTGGCAGCATGCTGAAGGTGAGAGGTGGGGGCAGCGGAGTTCTGGGCGAAGAGATGAATGATCCCAGCGAGGTTATTAAACTTGGCGAGGAGGTAAGGGGATCCCCCGTTGGATGGGGGTGGTGGTGGTGGTGGAGGGGGTGGAGGTGGTGGGGGTGGGGGTTCGCCTGGTGCCCCTACAGTACAGATAACTACTATCCAGGTATCTGCGAGGGCACCATTGGCGA
>QLUN01000024.1 GCA_018725455.1 Chloroflexota bacterium | reverse complement strand
CGGCTACACTGTTGGCCAGGTTCATCATGAAGTCGCCGGTTTTGGTTGCCTCTAGAAAGGCACCAAAAATGATAAATAGGATGACAAAAGTTGCCGATACACCGAGAGGCACACCATATATCCCTTCGAGGTAGAGGTAGAGATGGTCTATTATCCGTGATATGGAGAAGCCCCGGTGTGCCAGAATTCCAGGCATAAGCCGTCCGAAATAGGCATACAGTATAAAGGCTATGGCAATTATAACCATAGGCAGGCCGATTACTCGTCGTGTCATCTCGAGGACAAGGATTATGCAAATAGCCCCCATCACCAGGTCCATGGTTGTTGGCAAAGCAAAACGGGCTATTATGTCGTCCATGAATACCATAACGTAGGCGCCGACAAGAATGCCTAAGATCGCGAGTACGAAATCTGGAATCGCGATCTTCCTGGTTTTGGCTATGGGGAAAGTGAGGAAAACTATCACCATGCCCAAGGAAAGATGGATGAGTCGGATAGTCCAGGTGTCGAAGGGGCGAAACGGGTGCCACAGATGGATGAGAGATAGTGCCACGGCTGTGAGGGAAGCTATTATGGCGGCAATCCTGGGTAGCACTAACCTCCTCCTCTTAGCATGAGATAGGCCCTCGAACCCCTCCTGATTTCAAACTTCAGAAGCCCACTTTCGGGAGCGATCTCAGCCAGCTTTATCTCTCTATCACCTATGAGCAATGTCTGTTCTGTTATACTACTGACTCGGAGATGAAACGAAGTCAGTTCTTTTCTTATGTTCTCTACCACAGTCCACCGTCCATCAAACACGATATCACCTCCGCCATCACCCATTCCCGCTCCCAGCGCAATGAATCTAAATTCCGAAAGCAGAAGGCCATATTCATCATCCACCAGGAAGGTCTCGTGGATCGGCAATCTGTCTACCGAATGAATATATTGTATGGTGAACCAGCTTCCCGCAGTCACCGGTATTGCCGCCACAGATTCTTGCCTCTCACCATCAAGGTGGATAATGGCCAAGGTGGGGACGGGAAAAAGGAAATATGCACCTGAGGCCACAAGGAGCAGCACTCCCAAGGCACAGGAATATTTCCTCCGTTTCCGAAATGCCGCCGCTACCATTATTTCGTCCCATTCTCGCTACGGAGATGATTACCTGAATCAAAGGGGGGCCCCGATGTGCCCCCCTTTGAAGGAGGTCCCTCTACGATCCCTTCACCCCTTTGACGCTAGTCTATTCTATTATACCTCGGTCCCTGAAGAATCTCTCTGCTCCCGGATGTAGGGGAATAGGGGATATTGCACCCGTTTCCAACGTTGTCAGCTCGGCAGCAACATGAACCCTCCTCAGGAAGTCGAGATTCTCAAACACCGCCTTCAGGATTTCATATACCGCCCTGAACTGCATATCTTTGTGAACAACGTATATATTGCCCACTCCGAAGGTCGGCACGGGTTTATCAATCCCTCGATATCCCCCGGCCGGTACAGCGTCGGCATGCATGTAGGGGTGGGCTGCTATCACCCTCGCCTGCTCCTCCGGGCTAAAGGAGATAATCCGGATGTCGTGAGTTGTGGCAAGGTCAATAATTGAAGAGGTAGGAAACCCCACTATCCAGGTGCCCACATCAATCACCCCGTCTCTCAACGCCGTTACGTTTTCAGCAAAGCTTAGGCGACTGACCTTGAACTGATCCATCGAAAACCCGAGGGCGGTTAGCACGTTCACGGTTACCATCTCAGTGGTGCTTCCCGGGGCGCCTGTGGAAAGTCTTTTGCCCACTATATCCGCGACACTATAGATACCGCTGTCTGCCAGAGTTATCACGTGGAAGAAAGAGGGATGTGTATTGAAGAGAGCACGTAACGCAGTCAGGTCTTCCCCTTCAAATACCCCTATACCTTTAAAGGCTGTGTAGGCGACGTCAGTTGTTGAGTGCCCAATTTCCATCTCACCCGCAATGACCAGCCTGACATTTGCCACCGAGGCCCCTGTAACCTCAGCAGTTGCCGTAAGCCCAGGGACGTGATCAGTGATTATCTTAGCTACCCCTCCCCCGTAGGGAAAGAAGATGCCTCCGACACCACCAGTACCAATAGATATAAACCCTGGAATTATCGGCTCATCGAGCGGGTCAACTGGCACTACCGGTGGTTCTACCGGGACTGGATCCACCACTTTGGGCGGCGGACATCCCATAGCAACTATACTGACCACCAGCAATGCAGTTACCAGTAATGACATACCGACTTTCACTTTTGACATTTACCTTTTCCTCCTTTATTATACTTCCCCATGTTTTTTCCCTGCATTAGAATGAACTCTGTTGCTCTATCTTCCCACCCCCTTTCTGAGGCCGGTTGTTCGAGGGCCTCGATTCTAGCTTTATCCTTAATCCGTGTAAGAGTTTAGTTTTCCTAAACCACAAGTATTATATCACGTCTCACAAGTTTGACACGGCCCCCGAATTAAATCACCTGACATCAAGCCAATTCGAAACTCCTGCCCTCAGTGGAAGTCTGGTGGGCGCCACACCATGGCACCGCATATTCCAGTGCCAGCCGGCGCAGGTCAGCTATCACCCCCGGGGTAAGCGGAATGCCTTCGGCCTCCCGCTGCTGATGGATGCGCGCTTCGATCTCCCCGGGCAATAGCACCTCGTTTACCCCTTTAGCCGGCGGTAGCGACTTTAGTTCCCGAATCATCTTATCCATCCGTTTTTTAAACACGTCAACATCGCTGAACCAACCGATGTCTATTGCCCCCATCATATGCCCCAGACACTGTGGACGTTCCATGTCTCGGTACAGGTCCCCAACATGAGGGCCGTAAACACCACCGGTTAACACTCCTGAGAGCACATCAATCAACAAAGCGATAGCAGAACCCTTCGGTCCACCAAAGGGAAGGACGCAACCATCTAGAGCCCTAGCAGCATCGGTGGTTACCTCTCCGTCCAAGTCGATAGCCCATCCCGCAGGAATAGATTCCCCCTGCTGGGCGGCCAGAAGGATCTTACCCCGAGCCACCACGCTGGTAGCCATATCAAGAACTAGGGGTAATTCTTGACCCGCCGGAACAGCCACGGATAGAGGATTGGTACCGAGATAGGGGGATCTACCTCCCCAAGGGGCCATGGTAGCCGATGCATTGGACATCGCAACCCCAATCATTTCCTTTCTTAAGGCCATCATCGTGAAAAAGGCAGTGGCACCGAAGTGGTTGGAATTGCGTATTCCCACTAACCCAACGCCGCTTTCCCTGGCTTTTGCTATGGCTAACTCCATCGCTCGGGACGCCACTACCTGTCCACTGCCGTTATCCCCATCCACCACAGCCATAGCAGGAGTTTCCCGCAGGATAGTGATTCTGGGCCTGGGGTTAACCAGCCCTCTTTTCAGCCGTTCGACATAGATGGCCATTCTGGTAACACCATGTGAATCTACACCCCAGAGGTTGGCTTGCACCAATGACTCCGCTATCAAATCCGCATCCGTAGGTGGGATCTCCACTTTTTGTAATACTACACTACAAAATCGCTTAAGTTGAGAGGAGCTCAAATGCTCGTTACGATGATGGCTCACTTGTGACATGTCCCCCCCCTGAATCAGAAGCCTTCTATCTGCGGGACTCGAACACTTCTGTTCCCTCGTCTTAATCCTCGATGCCAGCCAGCCTTTTTGCGGCCTTTCTCTTTTCTTCCAAATCGCTTTCGCGTAAGAGAGTAACGCGGTGGGCCTCAGGGGAGCCACCTCCATGGACGTCAGATATGGTATCGGCGCTCTCCATTGCCATTTTTTCAACCAGTCTAAACATCCGCACCCTATTCTCAACCGGCGTATCTTTGGCGCCGCTGAGGTACTTCTTTAGCAAATGCCCGATTTCGGGGTTTTGAATGTCCCTGTCCGATGGCAGATCGGCAACAAATCCGCCGCACACATCAACCATAAGCCGGGTAGCTTCGGCCATCTCTTTTCCTTCGTGGATCTTTGAGGTATTGGCCAACACCGTATCAATGAAGTAGGTCCCCGAGGGTTGTTTATTTCCCTCGTAGGAAGCCGCCAGGCTGCACCCGTAGAGCGTCTCTGCCCGGTGAATCATGTCAATCACTTTTTGCGTGAGATGACTTGCCTTTGTGGTTCCGTTATATTCCATCATGGTAAGTGCCGCCCCAGTCATACAGTCGATCTTCCCCGATTTGCACCCGCCGTGACTTTGACGGTGATAAGAGGAAAACTTCAGCACCAGGTCTGCTGCAAATTCTACCTCACCACACATGAAAATCCGTTCGTGGGGAACAAATACGTTATCGAATATCACCGTGGGACAGTACTTGGAATAGTACAGGTTTCCGGTATCACAGCCGTCCAATTCGCGGGTATCGAGACTTGAACGACCCACCACATGAATTAACCCGGGGGTATCAGTGGGTATGGCGAAGGCTAATGCATATTCCTCCTCCCCTTTTCTCAGTGCCCTGGTGGGGAGTACGATGATTTCATGCGAAGAGAGGGATCCAGTCTGGTGGCCCTTGGCGCCTCTCACCACGATGCCGTCGTCCCGGTGTTCCACCACATGCAGATACATATCCTTATCAGACTGCTCCTGTGGGCTCAAAGACCGGTCGCCCTTGACATCAGTTACCCCGGCATTACCAGTAAGATCGTTTTCCTGAACATACTTCAGAAATTCTCTAAAACGCTCAAAATACCTCGTGCCGCGCTTCTGGTCAATGTCATAGGTGACGATGGAGAGTGCCGAGAGGCAATCGAGCCCGGTACATCGTTGATGGCACGTGCCTACTCGTCTCCCCAAAATACGATTGATCTTGACGCGTGCCACCAGATCTTCGATGGACGCCGGCGGAAGAGTAAAACGGTTCACTAATCCCTCAACCAGAGGGCTTTTGGTAACCAGCAGATCGCGATACTCGTCCATTTCTGCCATTTCGTAAGTCGCCCCCGTGGCCTCGATGCCCGCGCGTAGCCTCGGATTGTCTACCACATTGGTGACCTTTTCGCCAAACATGTACACCGTAGGTTTCATTTGGCGCAGGGACTCGATGTATTCATCCTTTGTTTTAAGGCTCATATCTCACACCTCACTTTTTTGAAATAACCCGAGCAATGGAGATTCTCCAGCTCCCAATTATCCTAACATACCTACCAGGGAAAAGTCAAGGGGTGTTGACTCTGTCTCATTATATAAGATATACTTTGTGTGAGTTTATAGGGCAAAGGAATCCTTGCCCTCTCGCTTGGGAGGTGTAACGGCTATGCGGATGTATGAGTTTGAAGGAAGTGACCTGTTTCGCCGGGAGGGTATCCCTGTTCCCGATTGTGCTGTGGCAACCAGTCCTCAGGAGGCACGGCAAAAAGCCGAGGCAATAGGTTTGCCAGTGGTCATCAAGGCTCAGGTACTGGTGGGAGGCAGGGGTCTAGCCGGTGGCGTTCAGACTGCTGAGTCTCCAGACCAGGTGGAGGAGGTTGCGCAGCGGATACTGAATTGTTCAATCAAGGGACTGCCCGTGCACCGGGTCATGGTGGCTCGAAAGATAGCGGTGACTCAAGAGTTTTACGTAGGGGTTACGGTAGACGGTTACAAAGGTACCCCGGTAGCTATCCTGAGCTCGGCCGGAGGAGTCTCCATTGAGGAGGTAGCCCGAGCCCATCCCGAGCAGGTCGTCTCTAGACCAGTTCCTATCGCTACCGGTCTGGTGCTGTCTGAGGCGCAGCAAATGGCTCGGAAAGTAGGCCTGGATGGTGAGGATTTGGCACAGGTAGCCAGTATTCTGCACACGCTCTATGGTATTTTCCGCAAGTACGATGCTCTAATTACTGAAATCAACCCTCTGGTTCGGACTCCTCAGGGAACCTATCTGGCTCTTGACGCCAAGGTGGAGATAGATGATTCCAGCCTGTACCGTCACCCTAACTTCCAGGTGGCTCTGGAGGACAGTATACCCAATCCGTTAGAACGGAGGGGCCACCAGATTGGCGTCACCTATGTGGAGCTAGATGGAGAGATAGGCATTATCGCCAGCGGTGCTGGATTGGGAATGGCCACCATGGATATTATCAGCCGCAGATTTCGCCCGGCTAACTTCCTGGAAACCGGGGGGGCCATCACTGAAGACCTTCTATATCAGACGATGGACCTGGTTCTGCAAAAGAAGGGATTAAAGGCAATCTTCATCAATGTCTACGGAGGAATCAATCCTATCCATGAGGGAGCCAAGGGGGTAGTCCGCTATATTCGAGAGCATGGGATTACTATTCCCGTCGTAGCTAAGGCGCTGGGGAATCGTCAGGAGGAAACCTGGGAGATTCTGAGAGAAGGTGGAGTCAGCGTGGTTACTGAAGTGGCCACGGAGAAGGGTATAGAGCGGCTTGCCCGTTTGATGGAAGGAGGAGTGTGAGCATACTGCTGAATCGGGAAACCAGGGTCCTGGTCCAGGGTATTACCGGCCGGATAGGACGCGTGCAGACTAAGTGGATGCTGGATTACGGCACAAATATTGTTGCCGGAGTTACCCCCGGTAAAGGGGGCGAAGAGGTAGAGGGTATTCCGGTTTACAATACTGTTGCCGAAGCTGTCAGCAAGCAGGGAGCCGAGGCCTCTGTATTCTTCGTGCCCGCGGGTGCAGTTAAGAACGCCGCCATAGAAACCATTGATGCTGGCATTAAGCTTATCGTCATTATTACCGAGCGTGTGCCGGTTCATGACGTCATGGAAATCACGGCCTATGCCAGAGAGCAGGGGGTACGGCTGGTGGGACCCAATACCCCGGGCATTATTACCCCCGGTGAAGCTAAGATGGGGATTATGCCGGGGATAACATTCACGCCGGGTCGTATTGGCATCATCTCTCGGAGCGGCACTCTCGCCTATGAAATCAGCGCTAACCTGGCAATTGCAGACTTGGGCCAGAGCACTGTGGTTGGCATGGGAGGAGACCCGGTGGTATTTACCAGCATGCCTGAATTACTGGAACTCTTCGAAGAGGACCCGGATACGGACATGGTAGTGCTCGTCGGTGAGGTAGGCGGTGTTCAGGAGGAAAAAGCAGCCCAGTTCATCGCTGAGCGGACGACCAAGCCAGTAGTAGCCTACATTGCCGGTTTAAACACCCCCGAGGGGAAACGGATGGGGCATGCTGGGGCTATCATCCAGGGCGGTATGGGTACCCCACAAAGCAAAATAACTGCTCTTCGTCAGGCAGGCGTGCCAATTGCCGAGTATCCTCTGGAGATAGTGGGGCTAGCCCAGAAGTGCTTGTAGGTAATTATCTGCACCCCGTAGCTATGTTATCTTGAAGCGTGAGGAAAGGGTCAGCGCCAGCGGGGACCCCCAAGAATTCATCGTCCGCAGCACTTCTTGTACTTCTTGCCGCTGCCGCAGGGGCAGGGTTCGTTGCGCCCCACCTTCCGCATCCCAGAGTCTGGAGTCTGGAGTCTGGAGTCTGGAGTCCCCCGCCCCCCGGACTGCCGACTGCCGACTAATTGTGGGGCTTCCTTGGGGATGCCGACGTGATAAATGGTGCGCACAATGTCGTGCTGGATACCAGCCTGAAGGTCCTGGAACATCTCGTGAGCCTCTTTCTTGTAGGCGATAAGGGGATCCCTCTGGGCATAAGCCTGAAGTCCGATTCCGCGGCGCATATCATCCAGAGCGGTCAGGTGGTCTATCCAGCGGGTATCGATGGCCCGGAGCATCACTAATCGTTCCAGGACGCGCATGTTATCCGCCCCGATTTCCTGCTCTCGTTTATCGTACAGCGAGCCGGCGTAATGCAACAATCTCTCCTCGATCTCGCTGCGGCTCATGCGGGCGAGATTATCTTTGTTCACATCGGGTGATAGAGGGAAGAGGGCGCTGACGGCGGCGAGCAACGAGTCAAGGTTCCAGTCATCGCCGTCTTCATCGGCAAGAGAGGTGGAAATAAGATATCCTATCTCCCTATCGATCATGTCCCGAATATTGGATTTGAGGTCGGCGCCGTTCAGGAGTCTTTCTCTCTCGGCGTAGATATTCTCACGGTGCCTGTTTAATACGTCATCGTAATCCAGCAGGTGCTTGCGGATGTCGAAATGATAGGCCTCTACCTTTACCTGGGTATTCTCGATAGCCCTGGAAACCAGTGAGTGCTCGATGGGGACATTTTCATCGAAGCCAGCCCATTCCATGAAGCCCTTGATCTTATCACCACCGAAACGGCGCATGATATCATCTTCCAGGGAAACATAGAATCTGGAACTGCCGGGATCTCCCTGACGGCCGGCGCGCCCGCGGAGCTGGTTGTCGATGCGCCGAGCCTCGTGGCGCTCAGTGCCGACGATGTGAAGTCCGCCGAGTTCGATTACCTTCTCGTGTTCCTCCTGCCACTCATCCCTGTCCCGAACCTGTGGGTTGCCGCCGAGGATGATGTCCACTCCTCTCCCCGCCATGTTGGTGGCAATGGTCACCGCCCCCAGACGTCCGGCTTGGGAGATGATAAGGGCCTCCTTTTCGTGGTGTTTGGCATTGAGCACTTGATGAGGAATACCTTTCATGGCGAGCATTTCGCTCAAGCGCTCGTTTTTTTCGATGGACACCGTCCCCACCAGGGCCGGTCGCTTTTGAGTTGAAAGCTCTTCGATCTCGCGAACCACGGCGCGGAACTTCGCTTCCTCGCTCTTGTATATCTGGTCTTGATACTGGGTTCGGATCAGAGGCCTATTTGTGGGGATGACCACTACATCGAGCTTGTAAATCTTGAAGAACTCCTCCGCCTCTGTGGCGGCGGTTCCAGTCATCCCCGCCAACTTAGGGTACATGCGGAAATAATTCTGGAAGGTGACGGTCGCTAAAGTTCGGCTTTCTCGCTGTATCTTAACCCCCTCCTGGGCTTCGATAGCCTGATGTAGCCCATCTGAATAGCGGCGGCCGAACATCAGTCTCCCGGTGAATTCGTCGACGATAATCACCTCACCATCTTTAACCACATACTCGCGGTCTCGTTTATAGAAGACACGAGCCCTGAGGGCATTCTCCATGTAATGAACCATGGCGTAGTTGTCTGGGTCGTACAAGTTGGCGATGCCCAGCCACTTCTCCATCAGGGCAATGCCTGATTCGGTGAGTATCGCTGTTCGCATTCGCTCATCGACGGTATAGTCGCTCTCTGGTTGAAGTCGTGGAGTCAGCCGGGCGAAGGTATAGTACCTCTCCGTGGGTTCCTCGGCTTGGCCGCTGATGATGAGCGGGGTTCGAGCCTCATCAATCAGAATGTTATCCACCTCGTCAACGA
>QLUN01000239.1 GCA_018725455.1 Chloroflexota bacterium | reverse complement strand
TGGAGATTCCTCTGGCGGCGGAACGGACGCAGTCTGGTCTACGAGCTACGGGTCTCGGAAGCAGGAAGCAAACACCGATTATCCTGCTGGGATAAAAGGGTAAGTTTTGTGGAACGGTAGCGTTACCGGTGATATAAGACCCCAGAGGTGGAACTGATGGAAAAGCTGCTCCTGAGCATTGACTGCGGCACCCAGAGTTTGCGAGCACTAATCTTTGACTCCGAAGGCAATCTCCGTGCTGGAGCGCGGGTGGAATATGAGCCCTATAGCAGCCCGCATCCCGGTTGGGCCGAACAGGATGCCGAGGTATACTGGTCCAGTCTCTGTCAGGCCTGCCGGGAGTTAAAGGACTCCCACCAAGAATTGTTTGCCGGTATTGCCGGCGTAGCGGTAACTACTCAGCGAGACACCCTGATCAACGTGGATAAAGAAGGGACGCCACTGCGCCCGGCTATCCTCTGGTTGGATCAGCGTAAGGCGAAAGCTATCTCCAAGTTGGGAGTGCGACATAAGCTGAGCCTGAGGATCGTGCAGTTTCAGGAGGCTGCAACTATCATTGAACAAGAAGGCAAGGTTAACTGGTTGAAGCAGCAACAGCCAGAAATTTGGGCCAGGACCCACAAGTGCCTTCAGGTCTCTGGATTTCTTAATTACCGCCTCACCGGTAATTATGTCGATTCCGTGGCGTCCCAAATCGGTCATATTCCCTTCAATTTCAAGAAACGACGCTGGGCATCTGCCGGTGAGATCACGTCCGTTATTCTGACTGTTGAAGATAGCAAGCTGGTGGAACTGGTGGAGCCGGGTGTGCTGCTGGGGAGATTGACGGAGACGGCGGCCAGGGCAACTGGATTGCGGCCTGAACTGCCTGTGGTTGCAGCCGGTTCGGACAAAGGATGTGAAACCCTGGGAACCGGTTGCATCGGCCCCGGCACTGCCAGTCTGAGCTTCGGCACCACAGCTACGGTGCAGACCACCTCCCGCCGCTATCGCGAACCGATTCGTTTCATGCCTGCCTATCCAGCGGTGTTGCCGGGTCAGTTCAATCTGGAGGTCGAGGTTTACCGCGGCTACTGGATGATAGACTGGTTTAAGAAGGAATTCGGCCTGCGAGAGATGGAGGAGGCCAGGCAGATGAACGTTGCCCCTGAGGAGCTGCTCAACCGCTTGCTACAAACGGTACCGCCCGGTGCCCTGGGTTTGATTTTACAGCCCTTCTGGGGTCCGGGGATCAACACTCCGGAGGCCAAAGGGGCCCTGATCGGGTTCGGTGATGTTCATAGCCGCGCCCACATCTATCGGGCCATAATCGAAGGTCTCGGCTACGCACTGTTGGATGGTCTGGGCAAGATCGAGAAGTGTAGTGGTATTGCCGTTGATAAGCTGATGGTTTCAGGGGGTGCTTCCCAGAGCGACGAGATTTGCCAGATTGCCGCTGATATTTTTGATCGCCCAATAGTGCGCGGGGATACTTACGAGACTTCCGGCCTGGGCGCGGCTATAGCCGCTGCGGTCGGCCTGGGTTGGCACGAAAGCTTTGAGCAGGCCGTCGTCAGGATGGTTCGCTATGGCAGGGAATTTCGCCCCGACCCGCAAAGGGCACATATCTATAGACAGTTGTATTCCCGAGTCTATCGGCGCATATATGCCGCTCTCAAGCCGCTTTACTTTGAGATACGGGATATAACGGGCTACCCTCAAAAGGTGGGATAATAGCGGAACGCCCTCTCTTTCCCTCCGGATTCCACCTCGTTTCCATCTGATCGCCCATAGCATCATGCAGATTCTCCACCAAAGACTTGACAACCCTCATTTCTTGTGGTAAGATAATTATCACTATCTTGATGATATTACTGTGATAGGGTATGCGCTATGAGGCTGTCTACCAAAGCAACATACGGCACAAGGGCGATGCTTGATCTGGCTATCCGTTCAGGCGAGGGCCCCGTTCTGGTGAAGGACATCGCCAGACGGCAGGGGTTCTCGGCGCGATACCTGGAGCAACTGCTCCTTCCCCTGAAGGCAGCCGGCCTGGTCA
>QLUN01000238.1 GCA_018725455.1 Chloroflexota bacterium | reverse complement strand
GCAAGATCGATGGGGATGTGAACAAGCTAATCAGCTGCAAGGGGCAAGTGGACAATGCTTATGTTCTGGTATTTATGTTGTTGCAGAATTTGAAAGGCAAGCCCGTTATTAACTACACCGGAGTCACAAGCCACATTCAGTCAAAAATGAACACGTGGCGACAGGAGATGAATCTGAAGGTTTATTGCATTCCAAGCAGCCTCAAACATTCACCAGAGTGGTTTCCGCATCGTTCAACCCACCTCCTATGTCACCCTGAGTGAAGCGAAGGAACTTCGAGATTCTTCGTTGCTTTGCTCCCCTCTCAAGGGTGCATTTGGCATGGGTATTTGGGGCGGGTTGTGGATAGGGCTTGATAGCGAGGCCAAATCAAAAACACGGTCGGAGCTTATCAGTCAAGCCGTGTTGCCGTGCTTCGGTGATAATCCTCTGATATAGCTTGCGCGTGTAGCATTCACGTATTTGTCTATCGTATAATATCTCTCTGTACTTCGGAACCAGGGCGGGGTCATACTTAGCTACGGCTGCAGAAAGAGACGGCCAGATACCATAGCGTGGATTTAGCCGGTCTACCAGGAAGTAATCCGGGTTGACCCTTACAATGGTATCTAGAAGGTCCTTAAGGCCCTTACCCCTGTCCGATATATAAGGGAGCAGTGGTCCCAGAAAAACGAAGGTGCAAATGCCGATGCGATTGGCCCCGCTCAGCATCTCTATCCTTTCCTCTGGCGCAGGTGCTCCCGGCTCAAATAAAGCAGCTACTTCAGCTTCGGTCGTGGTTAAAGTCATGCCCAGCTCAACACTGGGATGACCTTCAAGTAGATCGAAGTCACGCCGCACGAGAACGCTCTTGGTTTGAATAGTAATGGCATAGTGGTGTTTTATCAGGGCCTCAAGGCATTGACGTGTTATCTGATACCTTTCTTCCATAGGTTGCCACCCGTCGGATACCGAACTGATAAATACCCCTCCGGGTCGATTGCGCCGTGCTTCCCTCTCAATCAGTTGTGGTGCGTTAACCCTCACATCTACAAAACTACCCCATTCTTCGTTGGGGTGAGAAAAACGGGTAGCAAAGCGAGCATGGCAATAAACACAACCATGCTGACATCCTGCATACGGGTTCAAGGCATAATCAGCCAGCTTCGATGCCGATATTATTGACTTAACCGTGACCTCACGCAGCCTGAAGTGGGGTTGTTGGTTTACCATTGAATTCCTCTCTATGTGGATTTCGCCATCTCGATAGCTCGCTGGAGAAAACGCCACCTCTAGTGCCTCGTAATAACCTGGCTGGCCCACGCCTCAGACATTATTATTTGCCCGGCAGAATCCACGATCAGGCCGGCGACCCCCAGGGAATTCAGCAGTTCCTTCCCCTTCTCCGGGCCCAATACAAAGACGAGTGTGGTGAGGGCGTCGGCATCGAGGCAATTTTCGGCAATGACGGTGACGCTCATGACGGCATCGGTCGGTTGACCTGTTCTCGGATCGAGGATGTGATGAACCCTTCTCTCCCCCAGCAAGAAGAACCGTCTGTAATCGCCTGATGTGGCCACCGCTACGTTCTTAATATCTATCACCCCAAGCCACTCGTATTCAGCGCGCGGATGTTGAATATCGAGTGGCCATTGATGGCATCCTGTATGTCCGGCGAACTGGCTGCCAATGGAAGACTGTACCCAAGGAGTTCAGCTCCGGTTCGACCTGTCACTTGCGCTTCTCACAGTGGGTCAAGGCTAGTGCCTTTGCCAAGCTGTGGGCCATCCTGCTGGAACGCTACGACGAACTCAAGGGCATCGACTGGCAATGGCAGGCTCTCGACAGCGCCACGGCAAAGGCTCCTTTGGGCGGCGATGAAACTGGCTCCAACCCCACCGATCGCGGGAAAAGCGGCAGCAAACGCCATCTGATCACTGAAGGACAGGGTATCCCCGTTGGGACAACACTTTCCGGCGCCAATCGCCATGACATTAGGATAGGCTCTAACTATCAACTATCACTAACCAAAACCTTCGATGCACGCCGTCGTGAAGGGTC
>QLUN01000237.1 GCA_018725455.1 Chloroflexota bacterium | reverse complement strand
AGATAAAGCACCCAGTATAAGGATCACCAGGAAAAAAATACGGATATGTTTTCGCATTCTCCACCTCCCCGTATAATATGTTCAGGGATTCTGAACCCCCAGTAAATTTGACACTTTCTCTACTGATCCTCTGTCCGCAGGATTCGAAAGGTCACTTCTTTTCGCCATCACCCCAATTATACCACGTGATGATAGGCCGGTCAAGTGTGTTGCGATTTTTCTTCACTTACTTAAAATGAAACTCCAGTTTGCGATAACCTAACCACGGCACTCTTTCGTCAACCCCTTTCTCTCTAAGTCATTGTGGCTCGTTCGCTCAATCCTATCTGGAGATAGCTTTGGTTTGCTGCTCAGGGTTAGCTCCCTCACCATCTCGTAACGCGTCTGCGTTGGATCCCGCAGATCAATTACAAACTTGCCCCTTTCCCCCTCAACGATTTTCCCCCACTTTTCCATAGCGCACCTCCCTGGTGGTTTTTATAAATTATACCAGGAAGCTGGCTGTTTGCATATATAATCCCGTCGCTGAGTCAGGATTTTCCCCTCCATTACAGTCCTCCGATGTCAAATTTTCTACCCCTTCAGGATCCCTGACACTCAGGATGTTGCCTCGGACCTCAATCAGGACGGCATTGTAGATATCTTCGACCTGGTGCGAGTGGGGAGGAATTTCGGTAGGACTCAGAGTCACCAGCCCCAAATAGCGCAACCATAATGCTTAAGACATAGATGCCAACGCGCTTCGTAACTGCTGAGGGCAAAACCATTGCTGTGCTGACGCTTAACCACGAGGATATCCGACCACTAACAGGTCAGGAAATTCTTCATGTCCGTGAACTGGTGCCAGCGTAATGTAGCGCAGGGCTCACATAGCCCCTGGTTTGGTGGAGCTGAGGAGATTCGAACTCCTGACCTCCTCCGTGCAAAGGAGGCGCTCTCCCGGCTGAGCTACAGCCCCTCCAACTAGCCCACCCACCGACATCACAGACATTCTAACACGAGAGCCTGAGGTCCCGCAACTAGAGGACCCTCTCCTTAATCCGTGAGTCTGGACTTGAAAGACTCACCCGATTGGTGATGATTGAAGGCAATCTGAATAGTTCGGCAATGTTAAATTTCCGCTTCAGGGGGGTTCACCCCGTGAAATCATATTTCACAGGGTAAAGGGGGAGAATCCCCCTGATAATCTTCGAAACTGGCACGCCCGGAGGGATTCGAACCCACGACCCTCGGTTCCGAAGACCGATGCTCTATCCACTGAGCTACGGGCGCAAGCCGTTTTTTGAAGCTAAAATTCCCCTTACTGCCCTTCCATTCCTTCCCCACCCCAGTTCACGATCAGTCGCCAGAATTTCTTGCCGCGCCGCTGAATATTACCGTTCACAACTAGCCAGCCAAAGTCACCATTACGGCTTTTCATTCCGATTTACCTTTGACTCCCTTCCACTTTGGCTTATTCCAATACGGGTACGAGTTACGCAGTTGATCCATGTATGGTAGCATAGTTGGGGATGACAACATCCCCAACTAGGGGAGATGGTATGGTGGCATATAGCTGATGGCCCAGGGGGATATCTGGCTGGGGTGAGTGAAGGGATTCGAACCCTCGATCTCCAGGGCCACAACCTGGCGCCTTAACCGCTTGGCCACACTCACCATGAGGATGTATTTCAGTACCCCACAAACTATTCTAACGGCTGACATGCCACACGTCAAGCCGACTGGCAACATGAGAGACTTGCTCCACGTACCCCCGATAATTTCTGATCGTCTCTTCGATGTGGTCTCCTGTGAACTTCTCCAGGGACGCTTCCGCCAAGTAATGGCCAGCATCGCCTCGCCGATAACCCCGGCAGCGGGGATGATGCAGGTTGTCGGCACGCTCGAAATGAGATGAGACTTTCTCCCCGGTTCGCTGAACTACTGAGGCCAGACGAGTCCCTTTCCGTGGGATTCTCCGGTAGTCAAGAAGAAAACGTCTTTCAATCCCCGTCTGGGTTCGACCCCCCTCTTTTCTTTATCTTTGACCCGGCCGATAGTTGAGC
>QLUN01000236.1 GCA_018725455.1 Chloroflexota bacterium | reverse complement strand
GCTACGTTGTCATCGACAGACTGATCACGCAGGGTACCCGCGGAGTTAAACTGAAGTTCCCCGCGTCTCCAGACAATAACTCATTGACGTTCAAGGAGTTGAGGCGAATTTGGAATGCAGGTTTCTGACTACACCCTGATCTCATCGAGTAATCTGAATGCCTTCTGCTCCTCCGGATTCGGTATGGTGTTGATGTCGAAGACCGGTTCGTCGGCAGAAGCGCCTTTCCTGCGGCATTTGTTTCTCACGAGAGCGCCGAGGTTCTGCAAAAGCGTCCGGAAACTGTGAACGCGCTCGCCGCTTTCGAGTTGTCCGGAGCGAGCTTTCTTCAATGCGGATTGGGACCGTTTGGCCGGCGACACCGGATCGCGCGTCTCCTTCGCGGCTAGATCTTCATCGCAAAAAAGCATCGGACGCCATGCTTCGATCATGTGCCACTGCACATAGTAGGCGAGCATACAAAGGAAAATATGCGCTCGGACTCTGTTTTCGAGACGGTGGCGGATCGGACGCACATTGAGGTCGATGGACTTGAAGGAACGAAAGGCGCGTTCGACTTGAGCGAGTAATTTGTAGCTTCTCACGGCATCTTCGGTGCCGAGCCGCTTTTCATCGAGACTGGTGCGAATGACGTAGATGCCGTCGAGCGCGGCCTCGATGGCGACATTTTTCTCGTCGATCATGAAACTGAACGACTTGCTACCGATGTCGAGCACAAAGTGCTTGGCGACTTTATGCTTGTTGATCACCTTTCCGACCCGCACGCCGATCTTGTCCGAGCCCTGCAACTTACCGCGTTTCACCATGCCGAGCACCTTCTCTAAATCCTTGCGCGTCGCCTCAAGAAGCGCCATCCGCTTTTCGGATCGCAGTTTCGCCAGATGGGGATTTCGACACGCGACGAGGCGCTCGCCGGGAAAATCGGGATGTTGGATCGAGAAGAGATTGCGTTCATCGAACAGCTCCATCTGAATGCTATAGTCATTGACCAATTTGCGGATAGCTTCGGGACGCAGAGCTCCAATCCAGTCGATGCCTGCGATATCCTTGAGTTGATCAATCTGAGTCTGGGTGATCATACCGCGATCGCCGACCAACACGAGTCGTTCAATCCCGAAGCTCTTCTTCGCCTTGTCGATCTGAGGAAGCAATGTCTTGGTATCGCCCGTGTTTCCCTTGAAAACCGAGACGGAAACGGGGCGGCCCAATCGATCGGTCATCAGACCGTAATTGACTTGAAGTTTTCCCGAGATCCCGTCTCGCGGGTAACCAAGAGCGGCCAACGGACAAGTGATCCCCTCGAAATAACTGGAAGTCAGATCGTAAAGAACCATGCTGTCGTTGCTGAGATGGCGCGCGGCCAGTTTCTTTTCGATGCGGCCTTGCTGTTTCAGGATCCAATCCATGGCCGCGTAAAGATCGTCCTCGGTCGCATCGCCGACCTCGAGCATTTCGGGCAACGTGGTGGTGCCCCACCACTTCGTTGTGGCCAATTTCGACTGCGGTTCGAGAATGCGCGCAACCACCATCGCGATTACCAGGTCGCGTTCCCTCGATGGACGGGAAGCGATCAGGATTTCAAGGCCAAGACGCTTGACAGCCGTGAGCACGGCGTCGACATGCCCATGATGGGGTGAGCGCAAGACATCGAAAAGTTCACTTGCCGGCACCATGTCTTCTCCATGCAAAGCTCTGCGAATGAGTTCGACGATCCCGTCGCCGAGCCTGGTGAGATTGGCGACGGTCTCCTTCTTGACCTTACCATTTTCGCGGTAGGAGCGACGCAGGAGGTGGTTGCGATAGGTCTTGCCTTTGTAGGAACGCGAAGTGGTAACCACGTGAACGCCCCTGTTTTTTGCATTCATGCAATAATAATGGCATATACATACATATTTGTCAATAGCGATTTTATAATTTAGTGACTACATTTATACACCCTGTGGAAAACCGATTTGGCCAATAAATGCATAGTTATGGGGATTGGAGGTTATTGGGGATTTGAAAGGTCGAAGAACTTCAGGTTAATAGGGATGTTCATTCTTTACCTGATTCGGCGT
>QLUN01000235.1 GCA_018725455.1 Chloroflexota bacterium | reverse complement strand
GCTCGACCAGGTCATTGCAAACCAGAGCTCGGGCCGGCAGCTGGAGCTCGACCAGGTCATTGCAAACCAGAGCTCGGGCCGGCAGCTGGAGCTCGACCAGGTCATTGCAAACTAGAGCTCGGGCCGGCAGCTGGAGCTCGACCAGGTCATTGCAAACCAGAGCTCGGGCCGGCAGATGGACGTTGGCCAGGCATCATTTCACTCTCGCGGGAAACTACGTTAATCAAGCTACAGATATGCTCGCGATCGTCGAGTGCGGCCACACATTTCTACGTAGTCCGTGTGTCCGTATTGATGTCGATTTGCTGTGTTATTTGTTCGCGTGATAGGTATGGGAGTGCCACAGATGACCGCTGCGTGCTCTGATAAGCCTGTCGCTCCCTTCCGTGAATGCTTCTGAAAGGCTACAGAAGGCCTTCTGGAAGGTTTTTAGGATCGTCTGGCACCTACTCCCTTAACTCGCTGAGAAAGAAGCTCAGAAAGCCTTCTGTAGGATTTACCTGGTTGGCATCAGACCCACCTATTGACGGCACCGCGACCTCAGGGAGGGGCCCCCTTGGGGAGGGACCCTGAGGGCGCGCATCCGTCCTCTGTACTTGATACATACAAACAATTGATCCAAAACTTTAAAATCAAAGACTTAGGACAGTAGGCGCGGGGGTATTGGCATCGTCACAGCGTTGTTATCCCACATCCCAGCTAGCGGCTGGGTGCCTCCCCCTGAGGGGGTAAGCGCCGGAGACTCGGAGAGGCTCAGGGCATAGCTTGCGAGTACCCATCGACAAACCCCGTACACCACATAAGCGCATCTCGTAGTGCTACCTCTGGTTGTCCGTACTGACGCCCATAACTTCCCTCTGTGCCAGTGTCCACCAGGACACGGCCAGTACCGTCCAGGACTCGGTACTCGTACCAGCCCATCTCTCCATTGCCATAAATTTTTATGACTCGGTCCATTGAGTCGGGTGCAGGGATTTCATAAATGGTTGTTTCGCTCATGATCTTGTGTCCTCAAAATCTTCTAATTTTGGCTTTGCAGATGTAGACTTTCTATATTCTTTGACGAATGCTAGACGATCACCATTCCACATATAATCAGGGTTTAAATAATATTTGTTCTGAACCATGCTTTCGGCAATAAAGCCCTTAATGATTAATTCCTTCATGCCTTTCATAAATGTGGCTTTACTCATTGGCGTGGCTTGTTGATCGACTTCGATAAAGCTCAGATACAGAGAATCTTTGCCGATGACTTCTTGAACTCTCAAGTAAAGTACTTCGAAGACTTTTGTCCCTGCTCCGGTCAGTTCCTTGAATGCCTTTACTCCATTCACGTAAAGTTTCACAAATTGTGTTTTATCTACTTCTTGAGCCTGCCAAAATCCAGCAGGCGCAACTATTTCCCCTGTATTTTCACTGACCACCATCATCCTGTTTCCGTCCTTATTGCTGATTCGTTTTACGCCTTGCCTTGTGTTAGCTGCAGCATTTGCGATAAACGGGTTGTGGTCGTACTTGACCAGCCCGCGTTTGCTTTTATTCTCTTCATCGGGTCTCACTTGCACACTCCTTTTTGATACTTCAAGTATCAGCACTATACACATGAAGTATCATTTTCGCAAGCTTTTCTAAGACTTCATGTCTTCACTTCTAAGACTTCATGTCTCCAAACCTAAGACTTGCGAACCTCGCAAACCCTTGTAAACATTCACTTTTTTTTTTTCGCCTTCTTAAGTCTTATACAGCCCCCCAAAGGGGGGCGCACAGACCCCCCACGTGTAGCGCTGCGCGCTCACTCAGGCGTCCCGCCCGCGCCCTAGGGGCGCTCCACGGCAGGGGGGAGTACCCCCCAGACCCCCCGGGGAGGGCAAGCCCTCCCCCCGTGATCGGCTGAACGCCTTCACGGCTCCCCCCTCTTGTGCTATCCATGAAGAAAGGTGGGATGCCTATCTCTCCGGCAGCTGGAGCTCGATCAGGTCATTGCAAACCAGAGCTCGGGCTGGCAGCTGGAGCTCGACCAGGTCATTGCAAACCAGAGCTCGGGCCGGCAGCTGGAGCTCGACCAGGT
>QLUN01000234.1 GCA_018725455.1 Chloroflexota bacterium | reverse complement strand
AACTTCGGGGCTCGATCTGGATCGCTTCCCCGACAAAGTGCTATCACGGTCCAGTGCCAGTTCGGATGGGAGAGGATGGTTCCCCCAGCCCAGAGGGCTTCATCATCGGGGTGAGCGACGATTGCCGCAGCCGTAACAATATCTTTCTTGCTCATTGCTCCTCAATCATGCTTTTGTGGTAGTGGACGGCGGGGCTCCTTTCGCACCTTGTTTATGAGGGGGTGGCACTCTGCCTTTTGGCTTCACCGCTCGCACCGCCACCAGCACCTCGTAATCGCGATCGCGATAGTCCAGCTCCTCCTTCGTGAGCCTGTCGGCAGGCAATCCGTGCAGAAAGGCCGTAGCGGTGAGCACATTTCCATAGGCCTGAACTTCTACATTTCCAGATGGAAAGGCTATATTGAAAAGTCTCTCTGCCCCCATGCTGGTGAACCGCCAGTATTCGCCCCAGTGCTCCATATCGTAGCGGCTGATATGGGCGATGTTGGGGAAGGTAGCCAGCACCACACCACCAGGCTTAAGGATGCGATGGAGTGTCCGAACCGCTGCCTGCACATTATAAATATACTGAAGTGTCTGGGTGCAAATGATGCAATCGAAGGTGTTTGAGGGAAGGTGATCAGCACGGGTCAAATCCGCCACGATGGTTGCCCTGGAATCCCCCTCTTTTACATGAAGAACATCTCTCTTTGCCACCCTCTCTCCTCCCAGGCTGCGGGTGTAAGCATCGTCTCCAATTTCCAGGACGTGTCCGCAGATACCCCCCGCATGCTGAGACATAAAGCTTTCGATATAGTAGCGGTCGATGCATAAACCCCCGTCGAACCCAAAGGAGTGGGTAATCGGCTGAAGGCTCCGGAAGGAGCCAAATCGTACCTGCTGCTTTCTCCGGGACATGCGAAGAAAGCGGTGAATTCTTGTGTCGAGCATCGTTTTCATTCTCACCCCTACCATTTAGCGTGTAGCGCATAGCGTGTAGGGGATAGGGGGGCTACACGCTACCTACTACACGCTACACGCTACCCAAGGCAAGACGCGCCAGCAAATATGAAATCGTGGATTCTGCCCCCTGATTTAAGTTGATAGTCTCCTTCCCTACTCCGTCGTAGCATCCACCCGAGGTGCGATCGTAAACCACCTGGTGGAGACTGTTATCCCCCAGAAACCAGTAGAAGGCACGGTGCATGAGGCTATCATAATACTCATCCTTCGTCACAGAGTAACATGCCTTGAGGGCATAGACCATCGCTTTGACCTCCTCAGGCTGCTGATCATAATTGTTTTTCTCCCTATTCTTATAATGCCAGCCGTCCTGGCCTACCGGCACATAGATACCATTAACAAAGCTCTGCTTGATGAGGAAATCAAGTGTTACCTTGCCGACTTCCAAATATTGCTCCTCGCCGGTTATCCGATAGGCTATAAGCAGAGCTTCCGACATAGTGCCATTAGCATAGGTCAAATAGCCTTCAAACCATTGCCAATCGGGGGATGCAGAATTCTGATAATGCTTTACGAGTTGATCGCAATTCTCCCGGAGGGCTTTCTCCGGATCCAGACCATCCAGATAGAACTTCTTTTCGATGAGCAGACACAGTGTTTTAACCCACCTGGCAACGGCTCGCGGCGATTCAAATCGGGGGCCATATCGGCATCGATCCTGTAGAAGTTCCCGGGCTTTCCTCCTGATTGTCTGGGGCAAGGAAGCGGTGGTGGCCGTCACTGCCAGTGCGCGCAGGGCTCGGCTATTGGAGTCCTCCAGGTTAACACTCTCGTTTCGAACTTGATCCGGAGTTCGGTCACCCTTGACATAGTTATGGAACTTGCCGTCATCCCGGGACACCAAACTTATGAATTCGAGATACGTGTTTATAAGTTTCTGGAGGTCACGCCGCTGCTTGATGGCCAATTGGTTCTTTCGGGATGCACCGAATTTGCTATAGCAAAAAGCCACCGCTACCAGGGCACGTGCATTGTCATCTAAGGTGTAGCCTGATCGACGGTCCGGGTGGGTTAGTTTAGCGAATTGAACAATCCCGAAATTGTCTGTCAAATGGATGAGGTGGTC
>QLUN01000233.1 GCA_018725455.1 Chloroflexota bacterium | reverse complement strand
TTCGGTCACACCATACCTGCTCGCGTCCCTGGGCTTGTTTTAATCTCATAGGCATCAACCCTCCTTTCCCGGTTTCCTTAAGTAGAACTACACCCCGAGTCCTTCAACTCAACAGACCCACCTCTCCTCTCGACGCTCCTTCAGCCGGCGCCCTTATTCTTCACTTAAAGTATAGCAGCCGAAGATTAAGGCAAGTTTAACATATGCCTGAATCCGTGAAATCGTATCTGGTGACTTCACCCAGAGGATGAATCCATCCGTATCTGTGCTCACGGATTCAGGATATGGTTAAGATTTGGTTAAAATTATGAACCACTACCATGTGGCCACCAACTCTGCCGGGAGGCGAGGTCTACACCAACCGAGGTGAGACCCTATCAACTGCCGCACGCGCTGCACCGATGTGGGCAGAGCCCGTGGGTCATCGACTTCAAGAATGATCGATCCCTCAAAACCAAGATCGGCCAGGGTGGCAAAGAGGGGATCAAGAAGAGATTCTTCCCCAAGGGGGAGCCAGGGGGCAAAAGCCCCCTGGCTCCGAGGAGGTAAAGGTGAAAAAGGGCGCTCTTCATAGCTCTGGTGCCATCATAATGCCGGCAGCCACCTGTCGAACAGGGTATAGTACATGATGCGATAAATGTCGGTGTCGTCAACCACACCCAGTTGAGTGACCCGTTCAGCGTTAAGCCCTTTAGCACGAGCTACAATGCCACCGGATAGGTCATGGCGCGTCGCCCAGGCCACCGCAAATGGCTGGCGCTCACCTGCTTTGTCCGCTGCTGCCAGGAACGGCTCGGTGCCAGCACCGTCAACACTGTCCAGAGGCGCTCGCACATATTCGCCGTCCGGACCACTGTTGATATCAGCTTCGGGTACCTTGCCGTCTACCAACAGGCGAGCCATCCCTTGAGTTGCCATGGTTATCACATCTAAGAACCGACGCACGGCATCCACACCCTTTCCGCAAGGTGGTCATCGCTAAGACTTGTGCTAGTTCCTCCTCCCAAGCCCGTGAAGGAATTGGACACCCCTATCGGGGAAGCCAGTGAAAATCCCATCCACGTTGTAAGTAACGTAGAACCTGTAAAGTTCCTCCTCAAATGTCCGAAAATGATCTGGCAGTACATCGGCGCGCATAGTCCAAGTATGAACCAGTAACCCTCGTTCACGGGCCCAGCGCACAAGATCAGGGTTCGCCTCGATGCGCTCCTTAAACACGCCGATACCGTCAGCGTAGGTCGCGATCTGGTCAAGGGCATCTTCTGTGAGTTCCGCAACAAAAGGTGTGCCAATTTCAACTCCATAGTCCCAAGCCGGTTGCCAAGTAAGCAGGACCAAAGGTAGATTAGTTTGCAACTCAAACCGGAGCCTCTTCAAGGGCTCGGCCTCGAAGCTCTGGATGAACACTTTCGCGTCTGGGCCATAGAACCCATATTGGTGCAAGATTTCAAGCAAGGCCTCTTCCATCGGCAAGCCCTGCTCTCGATGCCAACCCGGCCTTTTGATCTCGGGATAGATCCCCACGTTGCGACCGGTGCTCTTGTTGAGACCCTGCACTAACTCGATCATCTCAGCAAAAGTAGGAACTTCAAACCTCGATAGGTCCATGGGGAACCGATCCGGGAACCGGGGTGTACCGTCAGCACCAGCCACCTCGTGCGCCCTAAGTTGTCTGATCTCGGCAAGAGTGAAGTCAGCAACGTACCAACGTCCATCCTCCCGAGCGCGATCGGGGAAAACCTCTTCGACGTTGGTGGTGCGCTCAAGATGAATGTCGTGCAGGCATATTAATATGCCATCCTTTGTCATCACGAGGTCGGGCTCGATGTAATCCGCACCCATGCCATGTGCCATTGCATAAGCCTCTAAGGTGTGTTCGGGCAAATAACCACTTGCCCCGCGATGAGCAATGACAATTTGCCTGTTTATAGAGTTGTCAGCCTCAACCGCCGGCGCCGCCGCTGGCGCCGGACACCCAATAGCAACCAGACCCGCAACAACCAGGCTGACGGCCAACAAGAATGCCCCTAGAGCTGACAGTATTCTGTTTTTCCCTGATTTACTCCTTATCATGTTATCCCCCTTCATATTT
>QLUN01000232.1 GCA_018725455.1 Chloroflexota bacterium | reverse complement strand
AGTATTCTGCCCGTATGGGGTGGAACTGGAGAAAGAATGCTCAAGATCAGACTTCCTGATCCCACGCCATACTAACCAGTCCGTAATATAGGCTACACTTTGCTGTAAAATTGTGCTACAATTCGTTTATGAAAATTGACGGTCGAACTCTCTCGCACGAAACCTCGGAAACCATCCGTCGCATGGCCGTCCAGCGCGTGAAAGATGGTGAGCACCCAAGTAGCGTCATCAAGAGCTATGGCATGTGCCGAACTACCATTTACAAGTGGCTCCGCATAATCAAACGCCGCGGGCTGGACGCGCTCAAGGCGCGCAAGCATCCCGGGCCTAAGTCAGCGCTCACTCCGCGACAGAAACTCCAAGTGAGACGATGGATCACCGGAAAAGATCCTCGACAGTACAGTTTCGATTTCGGACTGTGGACGCGGCGCATTGTCGCCGAACTTATTGAGGAGAAGTTCAGCATCCAACTCGGTATCACAGCGGTAGGCCGACTGCTCTACGAATTGGATATCACACCGCAGAAACCTCTGCGCCGCGCCTACGAGCGTGATCCAGTGGCCATCATGCGATGGAAGACGGAAGTCTTTCCAGCTTTGCGAATGCGCGCCAAATGCAACGGAGCGGTGATTTGCTTTCTTGACGAAGCGGGCGTTCGATCGGATCAGGTTCTCGGTCGCACATGGGGTTTACGCGGTCAGACGCCAGAGGTCGCAACAAGCGGCAAACGCCAGAGTGTCAGCGCAATCTCCGTCGTCAACGCACTCGGTGCCTTCTGGTATGAGGTGTATGGCGAACGCCTTAATGCGACCCGCTTTGTGATGCTACTGCGCCACTTCATGCGTAACCGCAAGATTGCTGTCTTCCTCGTCCTCGACCGCCATCCTGCTCACATAGCGAAGCAGGTCGCTGAGTATGTCCAGAGTCTCCAAGGACGGCTGGAACTTCACTTCCTGCCTGGCTACGCGCCCGAATTAAACCCAGACGAGTTTGTATGGAGCTACATCAAGAAGCAAGGTGTCAGCAAGAAGCCACTGCGCAAGAACGAGTCGCTGCGAACGCGAGTCATGTCCGATCTCGCCGACGTCAAGTCAAAGCCGGCTCTCGTCCGCTCGTTTTTTAATGCGGAAAGTGTAGCCTATACTAAGGACTGAGTAGTAACTGACCGGACTCCTGCAAGTCGCCGAAAATCCTAAATCCGAATTTCCAACATCCTTGGTGCAAACACTTGACAGACTTTGCATTATCTTTGATTTCGTTTGGATTTGAAATTTTGGATTTTATGTAACTATTCTTGCAGCCCATACGGCTGCACATCTTGCCGGTGAAAGTCCGGCTGTGGGAATTGATTGTTACCCACATAGTCATATCCAACGCCTCTTTGGGGCGACTCGGGAGGTGGAAGCTTGGAAGTAAACGCCCTTGCCGATGAAGGGCTAACGAGTCATCAGGCCGTAGCGAAAGCGAACTTGATTCAGCCTCGTTATACTGCCCACACGAGAATCGGTATGTGTGGACTTGCGGTTGCCGAGCCTGTGAGTAGATGGCGAAGGCTATTATGGACGGTGAAGGAACAATTATGTGCAACCGTCTGGGCCGCCGGGGTGTTGGAGATGGCATGATGATAAAGATGTGCGGATTAAATTGGGGAAACTCTCTTCCCTGGCCTTCGAGGCGGAGACCTGCGTGGACGAAGAAAATAAGCCCGCAAGAGGGGCTGAGAGTGACAGATGAGGCCGTAGTAAGCGATGAGCTAATGGGACAACATAACCCGTTGGGGAGCCAAGGGCCTCTGGACAGGACGAACCGTTGATGAAATTGGGAATGCCGCTTGCCCGGAAGGGCTCCTACGGTAAGGTGAATAACCCGTTCCCTGATCGAATTGACGATTATGACGGCGTATAAGCAATGATGCGAAGATCGCCGGAGGAGTTCTGTTTGAAGCCGTACTGGGGAAAACCCGTCGTACGGAATTTTAGAGGGGGAGGAGGAAACGTAGATGTTGTAATTCAGCATGCTGCGCGCCTCCTCTCTACTCGGTATTCCATTCCGTGAAATGTGGCGAATCTTCGGAAGCGAGGCGCAGGACCGACCATGCGACTTCA
>QLUN01000231.1 GCA_018725455.1 Chloroflexota bacterium | reverse complement strand
CCTAATGATGTAGAATGGCTTTGTTCTCTCATGATTTCCTCCTGGGTTTTGGGTTTCCATACCCCAGGTTATATCAGAGAGGAAGTGTGCTTGTCAACCCAAAAGAGCTCTATGCCCTTAAGATATTATTGTGGTCGTGCGCCCTCGTTGTGCGACACGCTCTAAGTAGTGGGAAAATAGCTTGATATAGGCTATTATATGAAGTAAGCGTTCAGCCATCAGCGTTCACCCCCCTGGGCTGCGGCCGGGGGCAGGCCTGCTCAAGTCAGGGGTTCAGCACCTTACGGATGAACGACGTGAGGATGCGCTTGAGCCGTCGAGTTTCACCCCTGATCAAGTCAGGGGTTCCGCTGATAGCCGGCCGCTAAACGCTCAATCTAACCGGCAAGGGGGAATTATGCAGAGAAGGCTCTATCGCAGTCGGAGCGACCGGGTGATCTGGGGGGTGTGTGGGGGGCTGGCCAGATACATGGGTGTGGATCCGACCATCATCCGCCTGGTGATGGTTCTGCTGGTGTTTGCCAACGGGATAGGCATCCTGGCCTACATCATCATGGCTATCATCGTTCCACTGGAGGGTTCAAAGGCGGCGCAGCCCAGGGAGACGATGCGAGAGAATGTGGAGGAGATAAGTAAGGCCGCTGCTGAACTGGGAGAGGAGATACGTGGCACATTTGGGGAGGAGGAAACGGAGGTCGAAGACCGGGATGAGATTCATCGGCGGCGCCGCGACTTCACAGGCATTATCCTGATCGTGGTGGGCCTCTTTTTCCTGGGGGCGAATTTCAACCTCTTCTGGTGGTTCCACTGGGACAGACTGTGGCCACTCTTACTTGTGGGCGCTGGTCTGCTGTTTATTTTGACGACCTGGAGGAGGCGCCATGGGTGAAACGAAATCGCCGAAAAAGCATCATGTCTCCATCTGGGGCATTATTCTGGTTTTCGTGGGAGTGGTGCTCCTATTACAGAACTTCGATGTCCTTCCCTGGGACCTGTGGGGCATGCTGTGGCGATTCTGGCCGGCGCTGCTTATCATCATCGGGCTTAATATCGTCGTGGGTCGCTATAAACCCTGGCTGGCAGCGGTCATTATCCTGGCGGTGCTGGCTGCGTCTTTGGGGCTGGCGGTGTGGCAATATCAGTCGCCTCTGCTGAGGGACGTTATCAGCACCTATTCTGAGCCCCGGGGCGATCTCCATGAGGCCGTCCTTGAGGTGGACTTCCAGGCCGGACATCTCCGCTTGTCTGCCCTCCCACCTGACTCCCCGAACCTGGTCGAGGCCGTCTCCCGAGGGGCCGGCTTAACGGCGGATTTCCGTCGCCAGGATACGGTGGGACACCTTCGTCTGAACAGCACCTGGGACCGCCGACCGCCATGGGGGAGGGTGGGGACGGGGTGGACCGAGTGGAAAGTCGAGCTCACCCAGGGTATTCCGCTAGTCCTTGAGGTGAAGTCGGATGCCGCAGATGCGGCGCTCGATCTCCGCCATCTTAAGGTGAGGCGGCTCGACATGGAGCTAAACGCCGGCAACTGCAATGTCAGGCTGCCCTCTGGTGAGGGAATCACGCGGGCGTTCATCGAGGCCAATGCCGCCAATATCGAGATAACCATCCCGCAGGGGGTAGCTGCTCGAATTGAGGTCGATGTCAATGTAGGTGTCCTGGAGATAGACGAGAGCCGCTTTCCCAGGAAGGGCGATTACTATATCTCGCCCAACTTTGAAGATGCCGAGAGCCGGATATACGTCAAGGTAGACTGCAATGCCGGACGGGTGAAGGTGTTATAATAAGTTACGAGGATGGTGAATATGGCAAGACTCATAGTTTACCGCGAAAGAAATACCGTGCGAGTAAGCGTATGGATACGATAATAATCGCTGTTGTTGTCATCGCGGTGGTCTTGTCTCTGCGCACGTATCTTCAGCGCCGGAGACGAGGCAGGGCTGAGCGATCAAGTCAAAGCACTTCGAGGGAGATCACCGCCACGCTGGAATGGGATTCCCGTTTATCCCCAAGCAAGATGCTGCTCGAAACGAAAACCGTCGAGGTCTCCGGAGTGCATAAATCCTTCGGCAGAAAAGAAGTAGTGGACGACATCTCCTTCGA
>QLUN01000230.1 GCA_018725455.1 Chloroflexota bacterium | reverse complement strand
CCGGCTTTCGCCGGTATGACAAACGTAAATGTTACCGGAATCAGGCAAGTCGGCTGTTATTGTCATTTTGCCTCGTCTCGGTATGTGGCTTTGGTGCGCCGGGCCAAGCCTGGCCAGTCTTGTGACCTGAAAGGAGGTCGCCATGTGAATTGTCCGTTCCGCATGTAGCCGCGGGAGCGTCGTTCGGGAGTGATCCCGTCGGCGGAGCCTCCCAAGGCGAAAGTGCGAGCCGTAATATAATGTGAACCCGATTCGGCCTCGTTACACAAATCGAGAGCGGCCAAGCTGCCAGAGTTGACGAAGCCTGCCACCGTCGAGGAAGCAACGGACAGACGCACTCGATGGGCTCTCCGGGGTGTAAGGGGACGGCGCGCACTGAAAGACGGGTCGAGGAACCCGGGAGGCCCGGCCGGGCTTCTTCCGCTGTCAGCGGTAGAGAACGTTGTGGAGGAAGACATAACTTCATGACGGCCTTGTTGGGAGTCGGATGGGCTTACAGTAGCGAGGAAGCGGGGTAACTCCCGTGGAGCGAAGGAGCCCTGTCGGAAGTACGTTTTGAAATTGGAGGTGAGTGCCGCTTGAATACAAGTTCCGCTACGGGAAACCCGCCGGGCGAGGAGCATCCCCTGAATCTGAGGAAACGAATCGCTCTGCCGGAGAAACTCTCGCTTCTGAGGACAAAACTCGGCCAAAAGGCCAAGCAGGAACCAAAGTTTCGATTCTACGTTTTGTATGATCGAATTTATCGGATGGATACGCTTGAGACGGCGTGGCGATTGGTCGCTCTCAACAAGGGTGCTCCCGGTGTTGACGGTGTCTCGATAGATGACATCAAGAAACACGAGGGAGGCGAAGTTGCTTTTCTGAACGAGATTCAAGAAGCGCTTCGCGCCAAGACTTACCGTACTCAGGCCGTACGCCGTGTTTATATCCCCAAGGCCAACGGAAAATTGCGTCCGCTCGGCATTCCGACAATTCGGGATCGAGTGGTACAGATGGCGACGCTCTTGATTCTGGAGCCGATCTTTGAGGCGGATTTCAAGGACTGTTCTTTTGGATTCCGTCCGGGTCGTTCCGCACATCAGGCGTTGGATGTCATCCGCAAGGAACTGAAGGCGGGGAGAGTCGCGATTTACGATGCGGATCTTCAAGGCTGTTTCGACGAGATTCCCCACGACAAGCTCTTGGCGTGCGTGCAGGCGAAGGTTGTTGACCGTTCGGTCATCGGCCTGATTCGCATGTGGCTGAAATCGCCGGTCGTGGATGAAGAAGGAAAGACGGGAAGTCGGATGAACGGAAAGGGTACACCGCAAGGCGGAGTTATCTCGCCGCTTCTGGCCAATATCTTCCTTCACTGGCTGGACGTGATGTTTCACCGGAGCGGAGGGCCCGGAGTCTGGGCTAACGCTCGACTGGTTCGCTACGCCGATGATTTTGTCGTGCTGGCGCGGTTCCAAGGTGATCGCATCACGAACTGGCTGGAATCGACAATTGAAGGCTGGATGGGTCTCAAAATCAATCGGGAGAAGACGCGAGTGGTCGATCTGAAAAAGGTTGGAGCGAGTCTGGACTTTCTCGGCTTGTGCTTTCGCTATGATCGGGATCTCAGCGGACGCGAGCATCGGTATCTGAATATCATGCCAAGTGTCAAAGCGATAGCCCGGGAACGCGAAAAGTTGCGAGTGATGACAAGTGCGAAGATGTGCTTCAAACCGACGCCTGACCTGATCGAGGGGATGAATCGTCACCTCAACGGCTGGGCGAATTACTTCAGATATGGCTACCCGAGGAAATCTTTTCGAGCGATCAATACATTCGTACGCGAGCGGCTGACGAGACACCTGCGACGACGAAGCCAACGGGCTTATCGTTTGCCGGATAACATGTCCTACTACGGACTCCTCAAGAAGATGAGGCTTGTCTACCTGTGAATGCCAGAGGCGAGAGCTTTCGAGAGAGCCGGATGCGGGAAATCTGCAAGTCCGGTTCGACGAGGGGCGCGGAGATGAATGGCTCATCTGTTCACTCCGCGCCTACTCCACATCGGAGCGTTGTGCGTTGTGCGTGGAGCGTGGTGCGATTCAACTCGTTCAAAATCAGTTTTTCGCA